>CAZMPT010000006.1:0-23785 GCA_964568285.1 uncultured archaeon
TGGCGCCCGCGCCGGGATTTGAACCCGGGTCCTCAGCTCGACAGGCTGAGATGATAGGCCAGGCTACACCACGCGAGCGCGATGCCGGACCAGAGCGCTTTGTATATAGCCTTTGCCAAAAAACTTACATTCCCATATTTAGACGAAAGGTCGGATTTCCAGCTTCACTATTGCCAAAGAACTCTTCTGAATCTCCTTCTTCCATCATTGCACCCATCAGAACACCTACTGTCTCTTGTAAAAATCTGAGTTCGACTTGAAGCTCAGAAATAGTTTCCTGAAGCTTCTTTATTTCGTCCGATTCTGAGGTCACTGAATGACAATATTATGCCCCCTTATAACAGTATCTTTAATTTTCCAGTTTTTCTTTCAGAACAGGCACGATTTCGAAAAGATCATTGACAATTCCGTAGTCAGCTATTTTGAATATCGGTGCATCAGGATCCTTGTTTATTGCAACAATAAATTTCGATCCACTCATCCCACCTAAATGTTGGATTGCCCCAGAGATACCTATCGCCATGTAAAGATCAGGACTGACAGTCTTACCGGTTTGGCCAACTTGGTGTGAATGTGGAACCCATCCAGCATCAACAATAGCTCTACTAGCACCCGCAGCTGCACCGATTGTTGCAGCTAGAGGTCTTATCAAATCATCATAATTTTCAGGACTTTCAAGGCCTCTTCCACCGCTAACGACTATGTTAGCTTCAGTTAGTTCAATAGTCCCAGTGCCTACTTTCTCAATGGACACTGTACTTAGTGTAGAATCGGGTATTGTTCCTGAGAAATTTTCTACGCTACCAGACCATGATTCTCCCACAGGATACGCATTGTTTCGGATACTTGCAACTAAAGGCCCTTCAGGGTTAGATCTTGCTAAGACCTTGCCTGCATAATTCGGCCTAATAAATCCTTCACTACCAGCTTCTAAACAATCTCCCAAGTAACTCCATCCTAGTTCTGCAGCCACTCTTGGCCCTAGGTCCTTTCCCATTGTAGTTGCTCCCATCAATACTCGAGTTGCATTGCTTTGTTCAACTACTTGAGAAACAACTGATGCATATTTCACAGGATCATAATGTTCCAACGCATCGTCTTCAGCAATTACTATCTTTCCAGAGGCTAGTTTCATAGCAGCTTCTGAGATGGTTTTGCCCATTACCAAACCGACTACATCACCCATTCCTGCAGCAACACCAGCAACTTGCTGTGAGACGTCCTTTATTCCATCTCCATCAACTTCTCCGATCAGAACAACAGTACTCATACTACTTTTGCCTCCATCTTTAGTTTTTCAATCAACTTTTCAACTTTTTCTTCGGCACTTTCTCCATCGATGATAACTCCTCCACCTCTTGCAGGTGGTAATGAGCATTCAATAGTTGGTACATCAATAGCATTTTCATTACCTACTTCACGATTATCGAATGGTTTTCTTTTGGACATCATTATGTCCTTCAAAGCTGGAAATCTGACTTTTGTCATATCTTTTTGACAAGTTATCAAAACTGGTGCCGGACTTTCAATAATTTGCAGGCCACCTTCAATTTGTCGACTTGCAGTTAGTTTTTCTCCATTTAATTCTAATTTGGTGACTCCAGATACATGTGGTATTCCTAGGAAATGAGCAACCATTGGTCCAGTTGCAGATTGATAGTAATCTATGCCTTGAACTCCACAAAGAACTAGATCAGCGTTTAATTCCTTTACAGCATCAGCCAGTACTTTTGCGTTTGCAGACGGTCTGTCGCCACGATAATCTTGTTGCCTTAGTACGATAGCCTCATCAGCTCCAATGGCCATCATCTTCCTCAAGTCAGTATCAATGCTCGAATTGTCTGAGAATAGACTTACCAAGGTTACTTTTCCATCTACAGCTTCTTTGAACTGGACCGCTTGTTCAACAGCAAATTCATCGTAGGGATTGACCATATACTTGAAACCGTCTTCCTTGACCATTCCGTCTACTATTTCCAGCCTTGATTCCGTGTCTGGAACCATTTTGATTAAAACTGCTATGTTCATGTTTCAGTCTCCAAGTTCTCCAGTAGTATTTCAGAGATGTCCTTGACCTGTTTATCGTCACCGATGCTCTTCAAACCATCATTCATCATGGTCATACAGTAGGGACATCCTACGGCTACGCAGTCGGCCCCTGTTTTTGATGCTTCCTTCGCCCTAATTTCATTAACTCTTTTGTCGGCATCTTCTTCCATCCATACTCTTGCACCTCCACCACCGCAGCAGAATGATTTGGTACCATGCCGTTCCATTTCTACAAGATCTCCACCAAGAACTTTCCTTGGAGCTTCAGTCTCTCCTCCAATTCTTCCTAGATAACAGGGATCATGGAAAGTGACTTTGTCTTCGAAGTCTTTTATTTTTAATTTCCCTTCTTGTCTTAGTTCGTTAAGAATCTGCGTATGGTGATAAACTTCGTATTTGCCACCGTATTTTTCGTATTCCTTACCTATTGTGTGAAAACAGTGTGGACAGGCAGTTATCACTTTCAGAGTCATTTGCCTACCTATAGAGTTCAGAGTCTCTACATTTGTTTCAGCCATCATCTGGAATAGAAATTCATTACCAGCTCTGCGAGCTGGATCACCATTACACATCTCCATTTCACCGAGTATTGAGAAATCGACTCCAGCCTCCTTCAAAAGCTTAGCAGTGGCCCTTGAGACCTTTTTATTCCTATCGTCGAAAGAACCTGCACATCCAACAAAGAACAAATACTCAGCAGGTATTCCTATTTTTAGGCCTAATCCTTCGGCCCAATCAGCTCTTGTATGAGCGCCCATTCCCCAAGGGTTTGAGTTTCTTTCCAAATTGTTGAATAAATTCTGTAGCTCTTCTGGAAATTCGGACGATTCCATCACTAGATGTCTTCTGGTGTCAGTTAGTTTAGGAACATGTTCAATGTGAACTGGGCAGGCGTCAACGCATGCATAGCAGGTAGTACATGCCCAGATAGCGTCTGGAGTAAATCTATCAACGATTGTTTCTTCAGGTTCTTCACCAGCCAAAAGTAGAGATCCATGCTCCTTTCCATAATCCTTCACATCCATAACTATTTGCATTGGATTGAGTGTTTTCCCGCTGTTGTAGGCAGGGCAGACGTCTTGACAACGTGCACAGGCAGTGCATGCCCAACCATCTGATAATTGTCTCCAAGTGAAGTCAGTGAATTTGTTCACCCCTAAAGCCAGATTGTCGAAATCCAAGTCATCTGTCTTTACAGCCACATCATTATCACCCATTTGAAGAGGAGTCATTGTACCCATTGGGTTATGGTCTTGGAACATTACATTGGGAACAGTTCCAATTAGATGTGAGTGTTTTGTTTGAGGTATTTCGATCAAGAAGCCTCCTATCAAGACCATGTGTAACCAGTAGCTTGCATCAATAATAGTCCCCAATGTGCTCTGATCCATATTTTCCATCTGCTTTGCGAATAATACTCCCACAGGTTCCCATGGATTGTAATCATCTCCTATCATTTCTCCGGCTTCAACAATAAATGCTGTTAGAACAATTCCCAAAATTGCTACAAGTATCATAGTACCTTCCATACTCGCTCCCTTCAATTTTTCAGGCCTGATTACTAATCTTCGATACAGAGCTATCAGGATACCTATCATAGCCATCACATATCCGATTTCAACAACTAGGTTCCAGATTCCATTTAACATTACGTTTATGCCAAGTTGTTCATCTAAGCTCTCAGTTATTTTATTCAGAAGTTCTTGCAAAAGTCCTCCAGTTCCTAAATCTATAACATCGGTTACTAACATCAGAAAACCCCAAAAAATCAGTGCGTGTGCATATCCAGCTACCTTGTCTTGTACAACTTTTCGTTGCCCTAACCAATCGGTTAGAAATTCAGTAAGCCTCTGTTTCCAAGAATTAAATCGATAATCATCCTTGCCGAGACGAATCAATCTAACAATAAATCCTACTTGGTAAAAATGGGAACCAAGTGCTATGATAGCCCACGCTAGCAATATCAGATACCATTCTATGCCGTAATAGTCGTGGAAAGGATCCATTATGCTACCTTCTCTTTTTTCGATTTGTACACGCTATTTAAACATCTCCTAAATCAATTTTAACTTTGAACACATCACCATCTTTTGCGCCAAGTTTATCCCTTAGATATTCAGGTGAGATTACTTCTACAACTCTTCTATAGTGTGTTCTTTTGGGTGATATAATAGCACAGTTGTGGACTTCTTTGTTTCCATTGCCTAGTGTGCATTTGAAGATCCAAGCCTTCCCAAAGGTCCGTCCTTCCTGTTCGAAACCTTCTATCAGTATTCCATCTGCAGCCTTCATCGCCTCTATTTTTGGAATTTCCACCTCTTTCAATCTGAGATTGAAGGTTCCTTCGAAGGGATTCCATCCCAATTTCTTTTTGAATTGAACCATATAACCTTTTTTTGAGATATAGTATCCGCCTTCTCCTAGGCCCGTTTCTAGAGTACCTTTCATTTCGATTTCTTTTTGAGTTCCAAAAATAAGTTCATATTCTGAGAATTCCTTCCTTAGTTTGGAAAGCCCTTTGTTCATGATAGTAACTACCTGTCCTCCATGCGCTAGTCTTCTTTCGAGATATCCTTTTTCAACTAATTCTATAAGATATCTGGATGCAGATTGCTGACTAACATTGAGTTGTTTTGACAAACCTATGGATGAAACATGTACCGGGTGTCTGGTTCCTCCTTGAAGTGCTAGAAATTTTAGTGTTGAAAGTAGGGCTGGTTTCAGTCTTCACCCTCCTTTACTATGTCCTGGATTTGTTCTTTTTGTTCATCAGTCATATTCTCCATTGCTTTTTTTGACTGATCTACCAAATCTCCCATGATCACACTGTAAATCAGAGGAACTACTGTGTTGCTCTCTATCTTTGCTTCATAATCTGCCTTAGCTGAGTCCCTTTGTGTTCTCAGTTGTTCAGCCGTCATTTCACCCTGCCCTAGTCCCTGACAGGCTTTGTCAGTAACAAAATATTTTTCACCGTTGTAGCCTAGAGGGTATGCCTGACAGTTGAGTGGCATATCATGGTAAATTTGACAGTTCTTGTTCTCCGAGTCGTACATTGGACATCCTACCTCATTTTCTTTTGTTTCAAGTATCAGTTGTGGAAATCCTAGTGACATATCCATTCCAATATTTTGTGCAATGCTGGTCAGAGTTCCGTTCTTTCGCCATCTGGTCAAATCCTCAAAGTATATGGGGACGCCTTTAACACTAGAACAATATTGTCCACACCTTACACAGTTATAGACAAATTTTGGAGCATTTTTTTTATTTTCATCTGCCATGGAATTACCAGTTTTTGAGTAACAAACTGAATATGGTTAATAATGATGCTCCCCATTTCAGTCATCTAGTTACACAAAAAAAAACAACAGTTATTACTATCCTACGCGTAAGATATAAACTCTTTTAATTACCCCCTGCAATGACGTGGAGGTGTGAAATGCTTATGAGATCAAGCAAGATATTAACGCTAGCAGTGGCTTTTGCCTTATTGGCCTCCTTTATGGTGCCAATCATTGGTAATGGCCCAGTCGCTAATGCAGCGGCAGATGATCCTATCGAAGTGAAGATAGGTTTGTTGAACCCATTGACAGGTCCTATAGACGTCTATGCGCCAGCTTTTACTGACGCAGCAGATTTGGCTATAGCTCACTTGAATGATGGACAAACAGACTATCAATTTTCACTTGTTGAGCAGGATTCAGGATGTGATGGAACCACAGCAGCCACCGCTGCACAGTCAGCAGTTGACGCAGGTGTTGTAGGTATAGCAGGAGCAGCATGTTCAGGTGCAACTCTTGGAGCTATGCCGGTCGCAAGAGATGCAGGAATACCAATGGTATCCTACGCTTCGACCTCACCAGCTCTAACTACAGCTGATGACAGTGATTTCCTCTTCCGTGTTGTACCAAGCGATGCCCAGCAGGGTATGGCAATGGCTTCAATGGCCGCTCAACACGCATGGACTAACCCTGGTTTGATTTATATGACCAATGACTATGGAGCCGGTCTGGCTGCAGTTGTCTCTGGTGCATATGCGATGGCCGGTCAGGATATGTGTGTAGAAATCGGATATGATGATGACACAACCGACTTCTCTTCACAGGTTGCACAATTTGCTGAGGCAGAGTGTGACAGTCTAATCACAGTCACCTATGCTTCAGATGGTGCAGCTTTGTTAGAAGAGATGGCAACACAAGGAATCGTAGGTGAAGACGGTGGACCATTCCCAGTAATGGGAGCAGATGGTATAGCCGATGCTGGATTCCTAGCCGCTTTCAGTGATCCAACCGCAGCAGCTATGGTTATTGCAACCAAACCTGCTTCAGGTACAGACAGCCAAACGAAGACTGACTTCGAGGCTGCTTGGGCAACTCACTACGATGGTGACGATGCAGTTGCTATCTACATCCATGAAACATATGATGCGATAACCATGATTGGTGAAGCAGCTATGGATGCAGATTCAACAGATGGAATTACTGGAGCTGAAGTACGCGATGCTATTGCAGCATTGGGTAGTGGCAATGGTTTTGAAGGGGCAAGTGGAACTCATGTATTCGATAGTGTAGGAGATGTTGCAGGATCAGGTTATGATATCTGTCAATTTACTCCAACAGTCGATGAGGATGGTAACCCAACTCTAGCACTTCTTTGTCCAGCCCACTGGGACTTAATCGAGGGCTTATCCTTTGATGGAGTACCTTTCAATTTCAAGATTGGATTGTTGAACCCATTGACTGGACCAATTGATGTATACGCGCCTGGATTCACTCTTGCAGCAGCAGTTGCAGAGGCTTACGTGAATACGGTAAGACCACTTACCTTCCAGTTCGAAATTGTTACGGCCGACTCAGGCTGTGACGCAACTACTGCAGCTACTGGTGCACAGACACTGGTTGACGCAGGCGTTGTAGGTATAGCTGGAGCAGCATGTTCCGGTGCTACCATGGGTGCAATAGATGTTGCAGCAGCAGCAGGAGTACCAATGGTATCCTACGCTTCGACGTCACCAGCGATAACAAACTATGATGACAATGGATATCTATTCAGAGTTGTACCAAGTGATGCTCAGCAGGGACAAGCCCTTGCAGACGTCTATGGAGCATCTGGATATGAATATCCAGGTATCATTGCAATGACCAATGATTACGGTGCAGGTTTCCACGCAGCATTCAAAGAGAATCATGTTGCGAATGGTGGAGAAGTATGTGCAGAGGCAACCTACGCTGACGGAACTACAGACTTCTCTTCACAGGTAGCAGCAGTTATCGATGGTGGTTGTGACTCAGTAGTTATGATCACTTATGCATCTGATGGAGCAGCTATCGCAGAGGAACTTGCATCTCAGGATGCTTACCTTCAGATATTTGGTGGAGATGGTATTGCAGACTCACAGTTTGCTACCGAATTCACTGATGTATGGGCATTAGACGGAGTAACTGCAACCAGACCAGCTTCATCAAGTCCTACAGAGTATCAGTACCTGTTTGACGCATTCTATGCAGAAGCAGCAGCAGCAGCAGGTTTCGAGGGTGGTATCTACACTCGTGAGACCTTCGACGCAATTGCAATAATTGCACTTGCAGCCGCAACAGCTACTCAGACTCCAGCAGATGATGGTGTCAAAGAAATGTTGGGAACAGCAATTGCAGGGCCAGGAGCACCTCAGGAAGGAGCCAGTGGAACTCATGTATTCGATGCGAATGGTGACGTAGCTGGATCTGGATACGAGATATGTTCTTTCTGGGTAAATGAAGACGACACAGTTGAATTCGATTGTCACAGTTCATGGGGCTTACTAGAAGGCCTTGAGGACGATGGTATACCCAAAGCAGGAGATGACGAAGATGAGTGTCCATTCGATGATGAAGAGTGGTGTGAAGCCAACATGCAAGCCTGTACAGGTGAAGGCGATGAAGGAGACCCAGCAACCTGTGGAACAAATTTTGCAGCAAAGTGTGCAGAAGCAGGTAATGAAGAGAATGAAGACTGTGTGGGTGCCGAGGAATGGTGTTCAGCAGGAGACCCAGGTGGCGATGATGCTTGGGGCGAATGGGATACAGCTTTCTGTGGTGCTTTTACTGCTGAACCAGAACCAGAACCAGAAGCAGTTGTAGGATGTATGGATAATACAGCCAATAACTACAATGCTGATGCAACTGAGGATTCAGACCCTACTGCTTGTACATTTGATGTAGTAGAAGAGCCAGAAGTTGTAGAGGAAGAGGAAGAGGCAGATGAAGTTCCAGGATTTGGTCTGTTATCAGCAGTTGCCGCAATCGGTGTGGTTCTACTTCTCCGCAGAAGACTCTAAGTAGTCTAAAGAGAAAAACCTCATAAGCAAAAAGGGGCGGTCGTCTTTGACGACGGCCGTCCTGCTTGGGGGCTACCTGTTATAGGTGCCCCTACAGTTACACCGTTATCTCGAGGTAGACTTGGATAGAGACGAAGAAGAAGGCATTGCAGTAAGAAGGTGGGTGAAGTTAGGTTTCGCACTCATCATTCTTGGGTTCTTAGTTGGCCTTAGCAAGATTACAGATCTTCAGGATGGAGTTCCTGCAGATCGTTATGATAGGGCAATGGAACATTTGCATGTAGCCTACGTATTCATCCTTTTAGGAATAATCATAGTTTGTTATGTTAGTTTCAGAGGTCTTTTCCAGAGAGCCACTTTTTCTTTCTTACCGGATTCTTTTGGCGCTTTTGCTAAGGAAATGAAGAATAATTTGGTACCTATCAAACCTAAGTCGCCTGACCCAGTACCACCTAATTCCTTACTGACGATAATAGACAAATGGGATTCGGTCCCTTTTGGAACTCGTCTTGCGATGTTAGCTGTTTTTGATGCATCTCTAGGTCTTCGTTATCAATTGAGTATATTTGCCAGCTTAATCTATGGTGATCCACTCTGGATGATTAACTTTTTTGAATTTGTCCTTTCCAGCTTGTATATTCTTTATTGGTTATTGAATACGTTACAGGGTTCGACTAGGACCATAGCTATTTTTCTATCACCAATTGCTATTCTCCTCATCTTCGCTTTTTGTCTTGATCAGCTCTTTGTTGGACAGGAAACTACCGCATCAACTACCTTTAGGCTGAGTTCTGTTATTTGGAGTGGCCTTTACTGGGCAGCAGCGTACCTAGCTATAGCTGTGGGCCTTACCTTGACTTACAAGGTACAAAGATTTGGTAATTTTGCTCAAGCCGAGATGATGCTGTTTGGAGCCTATGTTGGCTTCACAATGATGTGGAGTCCCTTTTTCTACACTTTAGTAGAAGGTGAGAAGGTTCTCAACATAGATGTCAAGAAGGATGAAGTTCTCACTTGGGACCTGCTGTTCTGGGCATGCGTGACTGCATTCATTCTTACAGGTCTTCTGGGTGTTCTAATCGACCGCCTTGTTTATCGTAGATTCCGCAAGAACAATGCCCTTCCGCAGGCGATGATGATTGCTTCGTTGGGAGTAGCAATGATACTTCGTGGGATTCTCTACATAAGATATGGTGCAGATCAGTATCTTTTCGTTCCCGATGTTGACTGGCGCTTGAGCACATCCCGTACAGAATTTTCGGAGGAGAGTGTACCTTCACTATTTGGAGTAGATATATGGCCAGGATGGATGAATCAGACCATGCGCCTTCGTTTTGGGGAACGAACGGCTGAGAATAGCTATGAGGGTATGGATCAAACTTCCTGTGCAGAACTTGGTAAACCCGATGATTTCTCTTCGAGTTGGGATGCCTCTTCAGGCCTTTGTAATGTTACAGAATTTTTGTCATTTAGAGAGATGGATGACACGGCCTATTTCTTACAACATACTAAAGCGGCTTTAATCATTGGAGTGTTTGCAGCTGTAATTTTGTTACTTATTATGCTCAACATGACGCGTCTGGGCCGTCAGATGAGGGCAGTGGCAGATAATCCCGATCTAGCAGCTTCTTCTGGAATTAATGTAGAACGTGTGCATATGACCAGTGCCTTCCTTGCAGCTGGAATATCTGGTTTTGGTGGCGTATTGTTTGGTATGTATGTTCGTGTGAATCCAAATGTTGGCCTTACCATTCTTTTGCCAGCTTTCTCAGTCATAGTTCTTGGAACTTTAGGTTCAATCAGAGGTGCTTTGATTGCGTCGGTGATTGTAGGTATGGTCCGCGCAATTTCTGCACCAGTTCTTATCTCAGCAGGTAGTGAACTAGATAGACCCTCATACGCAGCTTTCGAGGAAGCTATGCCGTATCTGTTCTTGATAGGTGTCTTGATGCTAATGCCAAAAGGTCTTGGTGAAGCATTAGAGAATTGGCAGATAGAAAGAGCCAGAAACAATAAAGGCCAATTATTGAGTTTGAAGAATTTGATATATCTGATATTGCTAATACTGTGCACTGTTAAGTTTGGTCTCTTTGGATTTATATTCTGGGGAATATTGGTTTTTATTTTCTATCTTTTTAGTTCTTCTAACCTTGCTTCCCCAATCGGCTCATCAGTCAAATTGCCATCTATTCCTGAATTACCATATATATCAGATCAATTTCGTGGTTTGAGTACGCCTCAAAAACTTCTTGTATTTTGGGTAGCGGCATTTCAACTTGTTGTCGTCAGTATACTTGATAGCAGAATATCTGGTGTGGGTACTGGATATTACCTTCTAGATTTCTCATTTATTGTTTTGAGCTTATTTGGTTTAGCTACCCTCTATTCATCACTTGCATCATCTTTTCCAGATTTCAATAAGATTTATGGTTCTACAGAAGGTTTGTCCTATGACCAGAAAAAGCAACTATTGGGTTTATCTTTGCTTGGAATTACCTTTGTTTATGCAGTAGATTACCTTGTTTCAGGAGCGGGCACCATTTATCTAGTCATAGATTATGTTTTTACCCTTTTACAAGCTTTCTTTTTTATCCTATTTGTAATAACTATCTTCTTTTTGAGGTCCGAATTCTTTTCTTTAAGTGCTAAACAAAGGACACTTCCTGAGTTGCAGAAGTGGGGTACTCTCTTTGGAGGCATATTGTTCACGGCTTTTGTTTATTACTTGGATGAGATAACCTCAGGTTCAGGTGTTATTTATTACCTGATTGATGCATTATATGTTGTATTTCTTTTCTGTGGCATAATTGTAATTCTTACTACTATTGCTAATTCCCGTGCAGAGATTTCACATAGAGTGAATATTCAGTTTGTTGCAATAGCTGGATTATTACTGTACTTTGAGGATATGATAGAGCCAAGTTTGGTGAGAGATACCGAATCTAGGGTGTACGTGAAAGAGATAGCTTATCTGTTCATAGTGCTTAGTTTGAATGATCTTACACGGGTAACATTAGCAGCATCATCACAGGCAACTGAAACTTTAAACAGATTATTCAAAGATTTAAAGGAACAAGTTTTGACCTATGTCACCCCTTCCTTTTTGATTTTGGGTTTTGTATTTTACATGTATGTTCCACATGAGCGATTGAACTTCGATCATTTTAAGTGGCTTGGCATTTTCTTGATATTATATTCATTTAATCCTTTGACAGAGAACATATCCAAGGCTTTTGAGATTGCACAGCGTACCCTTTGGTCAACTATTATGCCAGCTTCACAAGCACAATATGGACGTTCTAGTGAAAGAGGTTCATGGCTTACCTTTGCCTTTTTCTTGATAATCCTAGCATATTTGGCTTGGTGGTTACCAAGTGTAACAAATTTCACTAAGTCAATGCAGATATCTCGGATAATCGTCCTAGTTTGTGCATTCTCGATCTTAGCATTTTCCTTGAATTTGCATACAGGTATAACCGGAATGACCAATTTCGGAGTTATTTTCTTTGCAGGGATTGGGGCGATTACTCTCGGAATTCTGACGGTTCCAGAAGATAGGCCTGGAGGGCATGGTTGGTCACCTATCTTTGGCCTTCTTGCAGCAGTTATAGTATCAGGAGTTGCAGGATGGCTTCTGGCATATCCAACTGCGCGCTTGCGTATGGATTATTTTGCGATTGTTACGATTTCCTTAGGCGAGATTGTTAGGATTTCCATGAGAGCTGAACCACTCCTTAGGGCAGGTACAGGTACTACTGCCATAGGTATTCAATTGTACGAATTACCTCTTAAAGATTGGTGGGAATCAACTATGGACAAGTCAGTTGGCGAGTGGTTTAATTTGACAGGCACTGGTGCTGAAGTTCAAGAGGCACCATACACAGTTCTGCTTGCTGGTATAGCTCTGATCTCATTCTTCTTGATTTGGACACTTGTTGAGATGATGCTCAATTCTCCTTGGGGAAGAATATTGCGAGCTATAAGGGAGGATGAGGAAGTTACAATGCACCATGGTCATGATGTATTCCATCACAAGGCAACAAGTCTAGCAGTTGGTGCAGCTTTGGCAGGTTTTGCTGGAGGTCTATGGGCTTGGTTGAATATGAGTATTCTTGATGATTTCATCAATCCAGTAAAATCAACATTCCTTATCTGGGCCGCTTTTATCGTCGGAGGAAGGGCAAATAACCGTGGAATGGTCATTGGTGCTTTCATAATAGTTCTAACGGAATTTGTATTCAATCTGATGGTTGTTGCAAGAGGAGACTCAGATAGTATTTTCCACGATAATGTTGCAGGAATTGATGCTTTCTTCTATTGGTTACTTTTAGATGTTGTTGGAAGTTTCAACAGTGATCTTTCAATAATAGAACCATTTGGGTCTTTAGAACCGGAAAGAATTGAGATGCAGTTAGTCTATCTCAAACTGGTTTTGATAGGTCTGGTCATAACGGCAAGTTTATTACTTTCTGAAAGAGGTTTGATACCAGCCGTTCCCAAAAGACCTGACAATCCAGTACAATCTATACAGGATTCTATTGATTCAGGAGGGGGGAAGGAATAATGTCATCTGTACTTAAAGTGTCAAATTTGACAAAGGATTTTGGAGGTCTGAGAGCTGTGGACAATGTCACATTTGAAGTGAATAAAGGAGAGTTTGTTGGACTGATAGGCCCCAACGGCTGTGGAAAGACTACCACTTTCAATTGCATATCTGGACTTCTCGAACCTACGGTGGGTGAGGTCGAGGTATTTTCCGAAAGGGCCACTAATCTTAGACCTGATGAGATTCAGAAATTGGGTCTGACGCGCACGTTTCAGCACACTCGCCTCTGGCGAGAGATGACTACTATTGAGAATTTACTAATACCACCTAGAAAACAGTACGGTGATAATCCCTTTACAGCCATAAAGTCCTTTTTCTTTAGGGAAGAGGAGAATGCAAGAGTTGCTAAAGCATACGAAACCCTTGAGGAATTAGAGATAACTCATATGGCTCACAATCTTACCAGTGAGTTGTCAGGAGGACAGAGTAAGCTCGTGGATATTGGTAGAGCAATGATGGGAGAACCAGATTTCCTTTTACTTGATGAGCCGGTTGCAGGTGTTGCAGGTCCATTGGCCGAGAAGATTTTCAACAATTTACGTAACATAGTGAGTGAAAAACAGATTTCCGTACTGGTCATAGAACACAATATGGATTTCATTCTCAGGCGAGGAGTTGATCGTATAATTGTGATGGACCAAGGTAAGGTTTTGATGCAGGGAACACCTGATGAAGTTAAGGATAGCAAGGAAGTCATTGAGGCGTATCTTGGAGGCGCAGCATGAGTAGAGTCCTAGATGTTACAGGCTTAGAGGGAGGGTATGGCAAAGTTCAGATTATGAACAATGTTGATCTTTATGTTGATGAAGGTGAGTTCGTTACGGTAATAGGTCCTAATGGGTGTGGAAAATCTACTTTTATCAAGATTGTTTTTGGCATAGCTACTTACTACAAAGGCAGTGTAAAACACAAAGGAGAAGAGGTTTCAGGATGGCGTACAGATGCCTTGGTAAATCGCGGAATAGCCTATGTACCTCAAGTTGACAATGTTTTCCCAAGTTTATCAGTTAGGGAAAATCTTGAGATGGGAGGCATCAACCTTCCTGTTACAGTTCTTGAGGAGCGTATCGACCGTTCACTAGAAATGTTTGAGGACTTGAAGCCAAGAATGAATGATGTTGCAGCTTCACTATCAGGTGGTCAAAGGCAAATGCTGGCCATAAGTAGAGCATTGATAAGTGATCCTGACTTTCTTCTTCTTGACGAGCCAACAGCAGCCCTTAGTCCACTTTATCAACAGCAGATAATAGACAGGATAGATGCACTTCGTGAAAAGGGAATCACCGTCCTTATAGTCGAACAGAATGCCCGTTTATCATTGTCGCGTTCAGATAGAGGGTACATTTTTTCTAATGGGAAAGTTGTCCATACAGATTCAGCTAGTAGGATACTTGTCGACCCTCAGATTAATGAGTATTTCTTAGGCACCAAAACAGAGTAGTACAGATTCATGGAAAAACCTAGTGGTCGACAGTTGGTGATAACCAATCTTATGATGTTATCAGTTGCTCTGTTATGGGGAGTTGCTTGGCCCGTTGGCCGAATTTTAGCTACAGATTTGATTGATTATCCTTTTTCAGTAATGTTTCTGAGGTACACTTTTGCCCTTCCAGTTCTGTTCGTTTGGATGTGGTACAGCGAAGGAGATACAAGACCTAACCAGGGCGATTGGAAACCTTTGTTTTTCATGGCCTTCACATCGGTTTTTCTTTATCAGATAGGATACATGTTCGGAATGCAAAGAACTGCAGCTTCAGATGCTTCTTTGGTAATCGGTTTCAATCCTGCAGTCGTCTCGATACTCTCTATCTGGTTCTTTTCACATCAAATGAGTAAAGAGGGAATATTTGGCGTATGTCTTGGCTTTACAGGAGTTATCTTGATTTTTCTTGCTTCACCCAATGTACAGATTGATTTTAATGACAGAATTATTGGAAATGGTTTGATAATGTTTGGGGCTTTTGCCTATGCACTTTACGTTATTTCAATGAGGAGTTATGTTCTCAAAGGAGGTAGAAAACAACTCAGTTCTCTAGCTCTCATTGCTTGGGTTTCTTTACTTGGTTGGTTTATGTTTATTCCTTTCGTTGTTTATGAATCCTCATGGACTCGTGTTTGGATCTATGAAGAGTGGTTGCTGATAGCCTATTTAGGCGTCCTTTCCACTGCGCTTTCCTATGTGTTCTTTGCAATTGGAGTTGATGTAATTGGTGCTACTCGTGCGTCTAGTTTCATCAATGTAGTTCCTGTCTTTGGCATTTTGTCAAGTTGGTTATGGTTGAAAGAAGAATTGGGGCTTATTCATTTGGTTAGTTTTGGTCTGATTTACTTTGGTGTTCGACTAGTTAATGCACAACCGCCAGAAGGTATTAAGACTGATAGATAATATGGAGACAGAAGCTTATGTTTGAATTCTTAGAAGACTGGAGTCCAATAACGCAAGCTCTAGCAGCAGGCCTTTTCACTTGGGGAATGACTGCCGCAGGGGCTGGCTTGGTTTTCTTTTTTAAAGAAATAAACAGGAAAGTTTTGGATGGAATGCTTGGCTTCGCGGCTGGAGTCATGATTGCAGCAAGTTGTTTTGGATTGTTAGGTCCAGCTATCGATCAAACTAGTGGTGAAGGCCTTAGGAAAGTTCTTCCTGCTGCGTTTGGCTTTGTCTTAGGAGGCGTTTGTATGAGGATAATAGATAGGTATCTTCCTCACCTTCACCCTGGTGCACCTCCCGAAGAGACTGAAGGTGTGAAAACAACATGGCACAGAAGTATGTTGCTGATATCTGCTATTACTCTTCACAACATACCAGAAGGTTTGGCTGTTGGAGTTGCCTTTGGCGCAGCAGCTACAGGAGATGGTTTAGGAGCTGCAATAGCACTAATGATAGGTATCGGAATTCAGAATTTCCCGGAGGGAGCGGCAGTCTCTGTTCCACTCCGAAGAGAAGGCTTGTCTAGAAAAGAGAGCTTTTGGTGGGGTCAATTATCAGCTCTTGTAGAGCCAATTTCAGCAGTTATTGGTGCTGCTGTGATAGTGTACATGAATCCTATTCTTCCATACGCTCTGGCATTTGCTGCTGGAGCAATGATTTTTGTTGTAGTTGAGGAACTAGTTCCTGAAGCACATAGAGGAAAGAATGGAGACATAGCTACTATGGGAGTTATGCTTGGTTTTACTATAATGATGATTCTTGATGTAGCACTTGGTTAGTGTCCCACACCGTGTTTTTCAAAATATTTCTGGTGATACTCTTCAGCTTTCCAAAAATCACTGGCTTTTGTAATTTCAGTAACAATTTTTCTATCGCCAATAACAGACTGCCTTTTCTGTAGAGATTCAGCTGCAGCTTTTTTCTGATTATCATCAAAATAGAAAATGGCTGAGCGGTATTGAGTTCCTACATCAGGGCCTTGTCTGTTCGGAGTAGTGGGGTCATGCTTTTCCCAGAAGACTTCCAGTAGTTTATCATAAGAGACAACATCTGGGTCATAGTCGACAAGAACCACTTCTGCATGATCTGTTGTGTTAGTACAAACTTGTTCGTAGGTTGGATTATCTACTTTTCCACCACTATAGCCAGATATAGCACCACTCACACCTTCAACTTTATTAAAATTGTATTCAACACCCCAAAAGCATCCAGCACCAAACATTGCTTTGGCCATTATTTTGAATTAGAATCAATCCAATTTCTAAGAAGATTCATTCCCTCCTGTAAATCATCCTTACTAATTCCTGAGAAAGCCATTCTGATGTAGAAATCGGTTTCACCTTCTAGAGGTCTGCCAAAGTGATGCCTACAACAGAAGCTTACTCCCGTTTCATTCAAAGCTGTCTTTCTGAATTCTTCAACATCATTAAATCCCATTCTCTGCATCAATTCTGTTATTTTTGGAAATACATAGAATCCAGCCTCCGGCATGTGTGCTTCTACTCCATCAATATCATTCAGTATCTTAACCAGAATATCTCTTCTGCCCCTCAATTCATCAATGATTGCCTGAGTCTCTTCTTTTGGTGCGTTCAAACCAGCCGCGCCAGCATGTTGGATGAAATGTGTCGTACATGATTCCATATTGACATTGAGCCTAGTAATCTGATCTATCACCTCTTTGGGTCCGATAGCTCCACCAAGTCTCCATCCAGTCATTGCAAATTTCTTTGAGAACGTGTACATAGTCAATGTTCTATCATACATTCCTGGCAGGCTTGCTATTGACTTTGGAGTCCCTTCGTAAAGAGTATCAAAATAAGCATCATCAGATATAAGGAACATATCCTTGTCGATTACTAGATCTGCTAGACGTTGCATTTCTTCATCGGGGGAAGAGGCACCTGTTGGATTATTGTAATTGTTGTAAAAGATATGTTTTCCACCCTTGTTGATTCCAGTCTCAATTGCGTCAAAATCTAATCTTAATCCATCCTTTGTGTTCACATATCCATACGGATGTGCAATGCCACCGTAGAATTCTATCTGAGATTCATATATTGGATAGCCTGGGTTTGGGTAGAGTACAACATCGCCTTTTTCCATCATAGATGCAATATATTTTCCAATACTAGGTTTTCCACCAGGCTGTATAGACACATTGTCAATTTCATAATCAAGACCTCTTGCGCCCCCGACATCCTTTGCCAGAGCTTCTCTTAGTTCAGGTATTCCTGGTGAAGGACAATAACCTGTCTTTCCAGCTTCTATTGCCGCATTAGCTGCTGCAACAATTGTTGGAGGTGTAGGGAGATTGATATCGCCAAGGTGGAAAGGGAATATCTTCCTCCCAGTTGCACCTAGCTTGGCAGCCTCAGCCGAAACAGCAAAAGCTGTCTCACTTCCCAATAAATCCATTCTTTTGGCGACTTTCATTGCTTGTTTGTATTAGGATGCCAGATATTATTGTTTTTTGCGTAATCTTTATACTTAACCATTAATCCGCAGGATAATGGCTAGTGATTGGAGAAAGCAATTGAACGATTGGCTTCAGGAACATATGTTGGCAGTTAGCACCGTCGGAACTATCATAAGTTCGTTCATGGTATACACAGGTGTAATGGGCAGATGGTACTCTGATCATGAGACCTTAGCTCCAAAAACAATTCTGGATTTAATGGGCAGTTATGATATCTGGGTACTGATACTTGGTTTGATAATTCTCGCATTTTCAGCTTACTATCTCTGGGTCACTCGCCATTATATGGAGCGATTTGAGGAAATAATCTCAACCAATTCTAAGAGGGAATTCCAGAGAAATTGGACAGAAATTGAACAGATAGCAAGATATCAATTACCCAAAGAATATCGTAAAAGAGTTGCTGAAACTAGAGAGAAATTCGGCCTGAAGTGATTAAGAAATTTTATATAGTGACTTTTTTCTTTGAAAACAGTGGTTAACAACCTCAGGTTCATAACCGATGAAATCCAAGAAAAATAAAGACGAGAAGAAGCCCGATAATGAGGAGACAGAGGTCCTCTCACCAGAAGATGAAATACAGAAATTGAAGGCTGAAGTTGACGATTATAACGAAAAGTTTCTGAGAGTTGTAGCAGATTTTGACAATTTCCGTAAACGAATTGAGAGAGATAGAGATCAACAGACTCTTAGATTGAAGGGCGAGGTCGTATCAAATTTCTTGGAAATTATTGATACAGTCGAGAAAGCAATGGTCGTAGACTACCCAGACTTGGAAAGTTCGAAGGAAGGCATATCTGGAATACATAAAATGTTATCAACTTTTATGGATTCATTTGAAATAAAAAGGTTTGATCCACAAGGTGAACAATTTGATTTCAGACAGCATGAGGCATTAACAACTGTTGAAAAGGAAGGCGTGGAACCCAATACCATTGTTGAGGTTGTTCAGTCAGGTTATACGTTAGAGGGTGAGTTACTAAGACCAGCTAAGGTCGTAGTGTCAAAAAATCTTGAAGAAAAAAGTGAAAAAGCAGAAGTAGAAGGTGAGTAAAGTGGCAAAAGAAGTGATAATAGGCATAGATCTCGGAACAACTAATTCCGAAGCAGCATATCTTGAGGGAGGTAGACCAGTAATTATTCCGTCTGCCGAAGGCTCAACATTTGGAGGTAAAATGTTCCCATCAGTTGTGGCGTTCACAAAAGATGGGGAAAGGATTGTGGGAGATCCTGCCAAGAGGCAAGCAGTTCTGAATCCAAATAACACAGTTATGCATATCAAGAGAAAGATGGGAACCAAGCATAGAGTCACCATCAAGAAGAAGAAGTATTCTCCTGAGGAAATATCTGCGATGATTTTACAGAAAATAAAGACTGATTCTGAGGCTCACCTTGGTGTAGATATCGAGAAAGCTGTGATTACAGTTCCAGCTTATTTCAATGATAATCAGAGGCAAGCAACTATCGATGCGGGTAAAATTGCGGGGCTTAAAGTAGAGAGAATCATAAATGAGCCCACTGCAGCAGCTCTTGCATACGGACTCGATAAGGAAGGTGAGTATACGGCAGCCGTGCTTGACTTGGGTGGTGGAACTTTTGATGTTACAATTATGGAGATGGATAACGGCGTCTTTGATGTAGTTTCAACTTCAGGTGATAATGAGCTTGGTGGAACAGATATGGATGAGGCCATTATTGATTACCTTGCAGATATTTTCAAGTCAGATAATGGAATTGACCTTCGTGATGATCCTGCAGCAAAACAGCGACTTCGCGACGCCGCAGAAAAGGCAAAGATTGAGCTTAGCAATACTATGAAAGCAACCATCAATCTTCCATATATTTGGTCAGATTCAAGTGGCCCAAAACATCTGGAGCACGACTTAACTAGAGCCAAATTGGAGGACATTGTTGGCCCAGTAATTGGCCGCTGTGAAAAGCCAATAAAGCAAGCATTCAAGGATGCTAAGATTAAACCAGGAGATGTTGATAAGGTAATTCTAGTAGGAGGCCCTACTCGAATGCCTACAGTTCAGCAGGTTTTTGAGAAGATTGTCGGCCGCAAGGCAGAGAGAGGCGTAGATCCTATGCAATGTGTCGCAATGGGTGCGGCAATTCAGGCAGGAGTTCTAGCCGGAGATGTGAAGGATGTAGTTCTTTTGGATGTAACTCCATTGACTTTAGGTATAGAGACGGAAGGTTCAGTATTGACTCCTTTGATAGATCGTAATACTACAATCCCAACCAATAAATCTAAGATTTTCTCTACTGCTGCAGACAATCAGCCAGCTGTTGAGATCCATGTTTTACAGGGTGAAAGGACGATGGCGGCAGACAATGACACATTGGGTCGTTTCCAACTTGTAGGAATACCTCCAGCCCCACGTGGCATTCCTCAGATTGAGGTATCATTTGATATTGATCGAAATGGTGTGATGAACGTTACAGCTAAGGATCTTGGAACGGATAATGAGCAGAAGATAGAAATCACATCTAAATCAAATTTGAGTGATGATGAGATTGAAGAAAAGGTCAAGGAAGCTGAGAAACATGCTGAAGAAGACAAGAATATCAGAGAAATGGTTGAAACTCGCAATCAGGCTGAATCATTCATTTATGCTACTGAAAAAGCTATCAAGGATTTGGGAGACAAGGTTGACGATGACACAAAGGCCAAAGTCGAGGAATCCAAAGAAAAACTTCAGTCAGCTATGAAGGAAGATGACCTTGACGGGCTCAAGCAAGCTTTGGAAGATTTCCAGCAGGCATCACAGGCAATTGGTCAAATGGCATATCAACAGGCAGCCGAAGAACAGGCCAAGAATCAGACAGGTGGAGAAGGTCCAGAGGTTGATGATGACAATGTCGTCGATGTGGATTACGAAGAAGTTGAAGACGAGAAGTAGTCAAGTATAAAACCACCCTATCATCTTGTCATTTGGTATGGCAGACAAGGTTTCCTTTACGAATTTTGGTGAGAAGAAGAAAGTTCGTAAAGTCAAGCGCCGTAGAACGAAGCCAAAGATAGACGCTGAGAAATTACTTGATGAGGTTCTTGCAGCTAAAAAAATGGCTGAAGAAACTATAGAATCTTCCAATCCAAGTCTTATTTCTCTCCCATTTGTTGAATTCTCGGTTATGCAATCAACCCCTTTTGTTTCAGGAGAGTGGAATACTATAGAGATGTCTCTGAGCAATACAGGCAACGGTACTGCCCGTACGGTAACAATATCATTTGACAACATGCAGGTTCGCGGTCAAACAATAGTTGATAGTTTAGAATCAGGTAAGGATGCCGTTGTGGAGATAGAAATAATGACCAATAACATCGATAGGGCGATTACTCGTTTGGATTTGTATTATCATTCTGTAGAGGGAGACACCTTCACTGCAGTAAGGAGAGATTGGTTCCCTAATGATAGTGAGGATGCCTTAATCTTTGAGGGAGAGATTCCTCCAGGTGAAGACCCAGATTCACCAATTTACAAGCGCCAAGAGGTAATGCATGCCGAATTCCATATTATGTGTAGTAATTGTGGAGCTAGGGCTCCAGCTACATTCAGAATATGTGGAAAATGTGGTTCACGTCTTCAGAAGAGAATTGACAGACGCAGTGACTGGGGTAGCAACCTCAAAGATCCCACAGGAGTTGAGGATCAACGTGAGGTTCTCATCAAAAAACTTAGAAAACTTGGAGAACTAAAGGACAAAGGTTTGTTAAGTGACGAAGAGTTTACTGCCGCTAAAGCTGAACTTTTGAATTAGACCGATTCGGCCCATTCAACATCGTCGTCAAAGTTACCGTCTGATACTGGACCTTTTTTGGCAGCATCGGCAACTTTGTTATTCAGTATGAATATGAATATCACAAGAATTATTGCCCATTGGACTATCATAGTTATTATAGTGAATAATCCTAGCCCCATTCCTTCTATAGGAGAGTGACTTTCATCCTGTAATTTTTCGTATATGAAAAATCCGAATACTGCAATAAATTCTATTGGGAAAACGTATTTGATGATGTATTCCCACCATTCTCCAATTTGGATGTCAGCGTACTTGGTATTAATCAAATTCTTTCTGAAATCACTTACACCAAATCTCATTACAACAATTGCTACCATAAGACCTGAGACAATTAATCCAGTTCCCCAAACAAAATCCTGATTGTCTAGGAATTCTAGACTGATTGCAGAAGGTATGCCTGCTACGGCAACAGCGACAGCGATGTATCTTACAGCTTCTTTTCTTTCCCAACCCATATCAACAAAATTAACAACACATCCTTGCAATGTTGAAACCATTGAGGTCAAGGCGGCAAAAGCCATCGCTAAGAAGAATATACTTCCTATTACCCATCCAGCAGTACCCATCGATGCGAAAAGAGCAGTTAGATGAATAAATGTTAATCCCGATGATCCTGATTCCACCGCAGCTAATCCATCAGCCGTAGTGTCCGAAAGTGCAAACACAGTTCCAAGAACTGCTACACCTGCAATCAATGAGACTGAGTTGTTTCCAAGTCCAGTCAGAAATGCATTAAGTCCAATATCTTCCTTCTTTCTCATAGCAACAGCATATGTTATCGCCATTCCAAATCCGGCTGAGGTTGACCATGCAGACTGTGTTAGTGCTCGAATCCAAGTTTCACCTCTGAATAGATAATCCCATTGTGGAATAAACAGGAATCTAAGTCCCATTGCAGCTCCAGATGGATTAAGAATAAATGGATAAATCATAGCTACAATCAGGAAACCGACTAAGCATGGAATCAATATTTTGTTTGCTCTTTCAATTCCACTTATTCCATTGTAAACAATAAAAGCTGAAACTCCTACCGCTATTAGCTGGAAAAATACAACCTCAGCTGGGGAACTTATGAAATTATCCCATAATGCTTGAGTTTCTTCCGTATTTGTAGCATCACTCATATCTCCTGAAAGTGCTATCCAGAAGTATCGGATTGTCCAACCCATAACCACCGCATAGTAGAATCCTACGGCCGTTCCGACCCACATCATCCATATTCCAAGCCATGTGAAGTTTCGACCAGCCATATCTCTCATAGCTCCTACAGTTCCAAGTCTTGTTTTCTTACCAATAGCAAATTCAGCCATTAGTAGTGGAATAGACCATGCAAATAGGAAAATAAGCCATCCAATCATGAAGGATCCACCTCCATTTGCGGCAGCTTCTCTTGGGAATCTCCATATGTTTCCAGTACCTACAGCAGCTCCAATAGTAGTTAGAATCAGTCCCAATCTTGAGGAGAATTGCTCGGGTGGATCTTCGTCAGCCACTCTTAGCTTCCTTTAGCAGATTTCCTTGCTCTCTTGGGTTTGGGGATTCCTTCGTCGGCGTTTTTCTTTTTTTCAGCTTCAGTTGCAATTCCTACAGTTTTGTATAATCCACCCCATACAACTCCATACATTATCGCCATCATTATTCCAACACCTAGGATATCAAGGAAAACATTTCCGAATCCAATTATATCGTCTACAAAAATTTCAACAGGTTCTGCAGCCCCATAACCAGTTACCATGAATCCTCCACCATATTCGTTAGCAAGCCTTGAATCTTGAGCTACAGCATAAAATTGAATATTGGTAGACTCTTCAACCTCAGGGATATGTGCTATGAAAACTGAGTCTCTTCTTGGTATTGTGAACTCAGAACTGTAGTCTGAGTAATCTTTAGTGTCACAACCCTTGATACATGACATAGGTATTTCTTTCCATACACCCTCAGCCATTTCATCAGTTCTATAATTCAACATTAGAGAATCTTGCAACATAAATTGTGCATCTTCAACTTGAACTCTTACAGGTAAATCGTCTTTAGCAAAGTATTCACCAAACTCAACCTCCGTATCTGATTGGAATCCGACAGTTTCTCCTTTTGATGACA
>CAZMPT010000007.1:0-22473 GCA_964568285.1 uncultured archaeon
AAATCCCATTGGATTAGCAATCCAACGCAATGGCCAGACTATGCGACCCCCGCTATTTCGTCTCGACCAACGGGCCATATAAGGCAATTACGCTCAAACACTAACATTAAAGTAACGATGCAAATGCGAAATTGTGAATATTAATCTTGTAACGTCTAATTCTGGAAAAGTCGAGGAATTAACCTCAATTATTCAGCCATTTGGGCATACTGCATCACAGTTGAATATTCCTTGTCCTGAGATTCAAGCATCAACATTGGAAGAGGTAGTTGATTTTGGATTGAAATGGTTATACAATCAAGATACACCGTCACCTTTGATAATTGATGATGCGGGTGTTTTTGTAGATGAACTGAAGGGATTCCCTGGAGTTTATTCACGCTATGTGTATGATACAATAACTCCAAATGGTATATTGAAACAAATGGAAGGAATCGATAATCGCTCAGCTTCATTCAAATGCGTTTTGGGATTTCTTCTGGAGGATGGTAGCACACACAAGTTTGTTGGAGAATGCCACGGCAACATTATTCATGAAATGCGTGGAGATGGAGGTTTTGGTTATGATCCAATCTTCATTCCAGAAGGATATGACAAGACCTTTGCTGAATTGCCTCCCGAAGACAAAAACAAGGTGAGTCACAGAGGTAGAGCAATGCAAAAATTGCTTACATTCATATCTGAAAAGGGTTTTTGATGGAACTTTGTAAGCACTGTTCATCTCCAATTGACTCAGGTCAAGTGTATTGTAGTAATGAATGCTGGATAGCTAATAGGGAAGAAAAACCCAAAGAATCAGCACTGGTGGTTTGGGCATCCATAATAGGGTTGCTCTTTCTCCTCGTCCTTATAGTAGTAGTTTTTTCTATATTTGGTGATTCGGAATTCAGGTTACCCATTTCTACTTTGCTTTCAGGTCTAATAGTCTATTTTGTTCTGAAGGAAATTTACACCAAAAAACAAATCCAGAAATTATTCTCATTTCCAGAATTATCCGAGTGTTTACGGTTTATAGCTGGGATAATCATTCTGGATGTCTTCGTCATTTTGCCAATACATGTTGTTATCACCTTACTAGTTTTCCCAGATGCGGAACAACAGGAAGTAATCACAATGTTCGAGGACGCTTCAGAGACCTCAATCGCAATTCTGGCAATCACGGTTGCGATAATAACACCGTTTACAGAGGAATTGTTGTTTCGCGGTTTTATTCTTGGCATGTTAATGAGACGCTACAGTGATACACAAGCGATAGTTCTCTCATCACTGATATTTGCCATAGCCCACGAACCAATAGCTATGGCTTTAGCTTTCGGAGGTGGATTGCTTTATGGTTGGGCAAGAGTTAGAACAGGCAGTATTTTACCAGGAATGATTGCTCATGCTATTTGGAACGGATTCATCACAATTGTAGTAATTTTTCACTAGCCATGATTCATATATAGAGTGAAATTTGCGCCATCGTGAAGCACATCCTAGTGTGTGTAGCTTGGCCGTACGCTAATGGACCATTACATCTGGGGCATATGGCAGGCTGCTATCTGCCACCAGACATATTCGCAAGGTATCATCGCCTTAGAGGAAACAAGGTTCTGATGGTTAGTGGGAGCGATATGCATGGAACTCCCATTACAGTTACTGCACAGCAGGAAGGCAAGACACCAGAAGAAGTGGCAATGCATTACCACAAAATCAATAGCAAGTCCATAGAAGATATGGGAATATCTTTTGATTTATTCAGTCACACACATACCGAAGAGCATGCTGAGGCCGCATTATGGATTCTTGAAACTCTTGACAAGGCAGGCCATATCGAACCTAGAATTTCTGAAGAACCATACGATCCCGAAGCTAAGCAATTCCTTCCGGATAGGTATGTCGAAGGTACCTGTCCACATTGTAAGTATGAATCAGCTAGAGGCGATCAGTGTGATGATTGTGGAAAAACTTTGGATTCTAAGGAGTTAATCAATCCACACCCTAAACTCAATCCAGATGCAAAATTGGAATTCAAAGAGACAGAGCATCTTTTCTTCAAATTGTCAGACTTCCGTGATACGCTTCTAGAATGGTTATCCAAGGATAAGGAACACTGGAGACCCTCAGTTCTCAATTTCACACGCAATTGGCTTGAAGAAGGACTGATAGACAGAGCAATCACTAGAGATTTAGAGTGGGGTATCAAAATCCCCAGAGATGGTTATGAAAATAAGAGGATGTACGTCTGGTTCGAGGCTGTTATGGGTTATTACTCAGCTTCTCTTCACTGGGCCAAGAACCAAGGAGACAAGGACCTTTGGAAAGAGTGGTGGGAAAACGATGCGGCTGAACACTATTATTTCATGGCCAAGGACAATATTCCATTCCACACTATAATCTGGCCAGCTATGCTGTCAGGATGTGGATTACATCTTCCATATGATGTTCCAGCAAATGAATATTTGTTACTAGATTCAACACAGTTTTCAAAGTCGCGTAAACATGCCGTTTGGATACCAGATTATTTGGATAGATATGATCCTGAACTTTTGCGTTATTATCTAGCATCTATAATGCCCGAACAAAAAGATGCTAATTTTACTTGGGAAGATTATGTTACTCGCATAAACAATGAATTGATAGGCAACTATGGGAATCTACTTCACCGTGTAATATCTTTTGCACAGAAGAACTTCCCAGATGGATTACATTCAGATGAATGTACTATACCTTCTCTACAAGAGAAGACTGGAGAAGTATACGAGCGTGTCGCCAAAGCGCTTGAGGCCTGTAAATTCAAGCGCGCGCTACAAGCTATAATGGAACTATCACAAGCCGGAAACATTGCACTTAACGAGGCTGCACCTTGGAAACAATTGAAAGCAGACCGAGATGCTTGCGAAAAGACATTAGTTACTTTCCTGAATGTATGCCGTAGCCTTTCGGTTATGATGACCCCATTCCTCCCAACTTCTTCACAGAAAGCTTGGGAATATATGGGTCAGGAAGGGAAAATTGAAGATTATGGTTGGTCTTCAGCTGTTGAAGGTAAGACCGATTTCAACCTGAAACCACCACTACCATTGTTCACTAAACTGAACATGCAAGAAATATTGGAGAAAGAAATGCCCCCAGAGGAAACAAACGAGCTAGAAAATGTCAAACCAGAGATAACGTTTGACGAATTCAAGAAATTGGATATCAGAGTTGGTACGGTGGCCAACGTAGAACCTCATCCGAATGCTGATAAGTTGTGGTTGATAGACGTCGATTTTGGAGGGCCTACTCGTCGCATAGTGACAGGATTACGTGGAATATATGAGGCAGATGATCTGATGGGGCGTCAGATTGCAGTTCTCGTCAATCTAGCACCTGCTAAATTTAGAGGTGAAGAGTCGAATGGAATGCTGCTTGCAGCAGAGAGTGGAGAGATAGTAAGCCTTCTACAACCAGATCAGAAAGTTGATGACGGTAGTTCGGTTCACTGACACAACCGCTAAATGCTACCTCTTTTGCAACCAGAACAGGGCCTGTAGCCTAGCCTGGAAGGGCGTCTGGCTTCTAACCAGAAGATCCAGGGTTCAAATCCCTGCAGGCCCGCCATTTTTCTAGAAAGGCAATTTCGATAATTCGAGGTTGCCACCAGTAAGTATGATTCCTACTTTTTCAAGCCCTTCCAAGGCCTTGAATTCAGGTTTCAAAACGGCAGCTACAGGAGTTGCAGAACTGGGTTCAATAATAATCTTCATTCTTTCCCAAACTAGTCTCATTGCATTTATAACCTCATCGTCGGTAACTGTGTATATCGCTTCAAGGTGGTCTCTTAGTATGTTCCAAGTGTGTTCACCAAGACTTGTAAGTAATCCATCACAGATTGTGTTGGGATTTGTCTGAGGTATTATTTTTCCTTCTTTTAAGGATAGATAAGCATCATCTGCTCCAGCAGGTTCAGCACCGAATAATTTAGCTTCAGGAAGCAAATTTCTAGTTGTGATACAAGTTCCAGACATAAGACCTCCCCCTCCTATGGGGGCAATGATTGCATCAAGATGCCCTAAATCCTTTATCATTTCCAATGCAGCCGTTCCTTGTCCAGCGATAACATTTGGATCATTGAAAGGATGTACAACATGTGCACCGGTCTTCTCAGCAATCTCATCCAATGTTGACTTTCTTGCATCTAATGTTGGTTCACACAGTGTAATATTGGCCCCATATCCCTTGACGGCGTCAAGTTTGACGTCAGGGACATTGTTTGGCATTACAATATAGGAGGTAATTCCTCTTTTCTTTGCTGAAAAGGCTACGGCCTGTGCATGATTTCCACTACTATGCGTACAAACACCATTTTCAGCCTCTTCATCGCTTAGAATAGATACGGCATTCCATCCTCCTCTCAATTTGAAAGCACCAATCTTCTGGAAGTTCTCACATTTGAAGAATAATTTTCTCCCTGCCATTTCATCTAGAGTCTGGCTGGTGAGTATCGGAGTCCGGTGACCAACTCCTTCTATACGCCCTGCGGCAGCGCGTACATCATCTATAGAAGCAGCATATTTTCCCATTGGAATGATGTGATGCAGCCATGATAAAAAAGGTTAATATGGGCGAATAACCTGTGTTCTTATGGCGACATATTATCCTCAGACTGCAATTTATGAGGAAAAAAAAGTAACATATTGGGTCTTAGCATTCGTACCATTATTCGCAGGTATGATTATTTTTTTGGGATATCAGATGGCATCTCTTGATTTATGGATACGATTCTTACCTCTGATTCCATTGCTTTTTGTAATTTTTGTAATGTACAATATAGCGTTTTACTCAGTTAAGGTTTTCGATGATAAAACCCTACAGTTTGGTTTTCCAAATTGGCACATTAAACTTCAACCACATGAAATCAAATCTATAGAACAAACTCCCTCATATCGTCCGATGAAGGATTTCGGTGGACTTGGATGGCGTGTTGGTAGAAAAGATGGCAAGTGGAAACGAGGTTATCTAGTGTGGCTTCAGGAAGGAATTGAGATTGAAACGGTAAACGGAATACACTATGTTTTTGGAACAGACGATCCGCAAGCTATTCTATCTGCACTCAGGTAGAATAACACCTACTTTTCAACTTTAGTATTTAAACCTTTAAATAGGCAGTTTATATACTCAGTTCCCCCCGCAGGAGTTTCATATGGCAGAAATTATAGTTGTAAATGTTGTAGCTAGCGCGTCAATTGGTAAGGAATTGATGCTTCAGGATATAGCTTTCCAGTTAGAAGGCGCAGAATATGACCAAGATCGTTTTCCAGGACTTATCTACAAATTGGCAGAACCAAAAACAGCGGTTCTGATATTCAGAAGTGGTAAGGTTGTCTGTACAGGTGCAAGATCGATTCCCGATGTTCATGTTGCAATCAATAAGGTTGTTGATGAATTGAGAGTTCTTGATATGCCAGTAAAAGATGAACCAGATATTGTTATTCAGAATATTGTTGCTACCACTAATCTGGAATCGACTCTGAATCTGATTCAGATAGCAATGTCTCTTGGTTTTGAGAATGTTGAATACGAACCAGAGGCTTTCCCTGGTTTAGTTTATCGTATGGATGACCCTAAGGTTGTTCTTCTACTGTTCGGTAGTGGAAAGATGGTTTGTGTTGGCGCTCGTGAGGTTAATGACATCAAGAACGCTGTAAGAAACATAAAGGAAGAATTATCTACTGCTGGCTTAATGCGAACGTGATTGTATGATTACAGTGGAAGAATTAATCCAGAAATTGGAAGCTTTGCACGAAGATACTGGTGACCAATCACTAGAAGTAGCGGTTGATATGTTCGACCGAATGCGCAGGAATATATCAGGACGAAATACTCTTCATGGGTATCTTTCGGATGATAAATGGCGCGACCTAGAGTGGTGAAATAGAATGAGTGACACATCAATACAAGAGATAAGATCGTTGAAGGTTGGAAGGTACATCGTAATAGATGATGAACCATGCAAATTGGTGGAATACGTTACATCCAAGCCAGGAAAACATGGTGAGGCTAAGGCTCGTATGGTTGCTATTGGATTGTTTGATAAACAAAAACGTTCTTTGGTACATCCAGTGAAACATAAGGTCCACGTCCCCCAAGTAGATCGCCGTAAAGCTCAGATCCTTGCTAACATGGGTTCTGAGGTCCAGATGATGGATTTAGAGGATTACAATACGTTCAATGTACCATTGGCAGACATTCCAGAAAAATTTCATGGAGATATGGAACCTGGAAATGAAATCGTTTACCTCTCTGCTATGGGCAGAGTTCTGGTAACAGACTAGCGTGACAGAATTCTTCGCAGACGCAGAGTCATCTTTCAACGATGCCCGCTTTGTTTACTATGGTTATCCCTTTGAGGGCACAGCCTGTTTCCGTAAGGGAACTGCTAAGGCACCTGATGAGATTAGAAAACATAGCTATAACTTTGAAACATATTTAATGGAATTAGGCGTCGACCTATCAGACGTCAGTGCTAACGATTTTGGCAATTTGGAACTGACAAAGGACCAGAAAAAAAATGAATCATTAGTTACAGAGACAGTAACTAAAATTGTATCAGATGGTAAATTTCCAATTGGTTTTGGTGGTGAACATTCTTTGACACCACCAGCTGTGTTGGCAGTCAAGGAGAAATATCCAAATCTTATGGTCGTGATTCTAGATGCCCACCTTGATTTTAGAACAGAATATGAGAATAATCCCATGTCTCATGCCACAGTTACTAGGAGAGTGAGCGAAATAGTGGGTATAGATCGTGTATGTACAGTAGGTACTAGGTCAGTTTCTGCAGCTGAGATATCTGAGGCTCGTGCAATAGGCCTAAAATTCATAGAAAGTGGTTGGACCGAGTTAAGAGAGTACTTATCAGATATAATAGATGATTTGGACGGCCCCGTGTATCTAAGCTTAGACATGGATGTAGTTGATCCGGCCTTTGCACCAGGTGTAGGGACTCCTGAACCGTTTGGGATGACTCCTTATGAAGTACTTCAAGTAATCAATTTCTTTGCAGATCGAATAGTAGGGTTTGATTGCGTTGAAGTTTGTCCAACTTATGATAATGGTAACACTTCAGCACTGGCAGCCAGATTGACCCGCCATTTGGTTGGAGCTATTTGGCAAACACAAGAAAGATTCAAGTAATATTCAAAATAACCGCGCGCCTAAAATAGTGCGGTTTTAGTGGAAATAAAGTGCGGGGGTCGCATAGTCTGGCCAATTGCGTCGGACTCAAAATCCGATCCTTAGTGGTACGTGGGTTCGAATCCCTCCCCCCGCACCATTATTCTAATTTGATCTGACACCTTTTGACTATTTTCCCGTTTTTGCAATGTTCTTCTATTATGTCTCCGATATCATTTTCAGGATCCACAATACGATACCATATTCCTTCTGGATATACGACAACAGTGGGGCCTTGTTCACAGAAGTCTAAACAACCAGCTTTATTGGCGCGTACTTTTCCAACTAGGTTATTCTTGACTATTTCTTGTTTAAACATCATACGTATTTCGCTCCCACTCTTGTCGTGACAGCACCCTCTAGGATGTCCGGCTTCCCTCAGATTTTCACATATGAATATGTGTTTCTCGAATCCGATTTCAGTTCTTCCTTTGGAATCCTTCATTTTATCCCGTCCAGCCACATTTCGTGGAATTTTGAATTGTCAGTTAATTCTGGATGGAAAGTAAGAGCCATGTGTTTGTCCATTTTGCAACCAACAATCATATCTTGATCCCAAGCTATGGCCTTTGTTTTTCTTCCTAAGGAAGTTATAGCAGGTGCTCTGATGAAAACACCATTGAAACTTTTACCATTTCCAATCTGTATTTCTTTCTCAAAAGAATCTTTTTGCCTGCCATAGTAGTTCCGATCAATCACAAAATCCATCTTCTCAAAAGTCTCGTCATCAGATTTTCCTATCAGTATAGCTCCAGCACAGGTTGCCATTATTGGAATGTTACTGTCAGAAATAGTTTTCCAGAGCCCAGAATTGATAAGCAGTTTTCGGAGTGTGGTTGATTCACCACCAGGCATTATCAGTCCATTAATCCCTTCCATGTCATTAGGCTCCCTAATTTCAATCACTTCTACTCCTAAATTTTCCATTGTCAAACGGTGTTCTGAGACCGAACCCTGTAACGCCAGCACCCCAATCTTCATTAGTGTTCAATACCTAGCACTAAAATAAGTTTCACCAAAAGTCTACAATCAGAATGCCAAGCTTTATAATAGAATGGCAGCATGGTAAGTACCCTTCAGCAGGCATAGCCTGTTGATACAAGGACTCAACCAAGGTGTGTACATATGCAACAAACTCATACTTTAGAAAAGAAAGACTGGGCTGCGAAGCTAATGGCTATCGCGGTCGTCGTGTTCATGGTCAGCAGCACATTAGTGCTGTTCTCACCAGAAGCATCGGCAAGAACCGGATCAGATAGTTTCGGTTATACATTCAAGGATAGCGCAGAATCAGATGGCCCTACCTATAGCTGGATTGAAATAATTCCTGCCTTAGGTGGCACTGGTACATTGCTCATTAGCAGCAGTACCGATGGCGGTCAGGGACAATTTGATTTGCCTTTTACTTTTGAATACTACGAAAACGAATATACCACATGGGGTAATGGTGGTGACAACGGATACATAACATTTGGAGCCGTTATTTCTAATCAGTGGGTCTCATACCGCATCCCAGCAACTCAGCTAGGTGTAGCTGCAGTAGGTGGTTGGTTTGATGGCGGTTTCTGTAGATCAAGTAACCCTAATGCAGGTGTTTACTATGATACTATAGGTACCGAACCCAACAGACAATTCGTAGTTACATATCAGGATCAAGGAGCATGGTATCCTTCAGTTTATCAATGTCCAGGATCTGCTGCAGCCAATGCGCTGACATGGCAGATAATCCTGCACGAAGGTTCTAATGCAATTACCATGCAGTACAAGGATACAGATGGTGGTTACGGAAGTGATAACGAACAATTGACTAATGGAGTTCAAGGAACACCAGGCGGCGTTCTAACAGGATTAGAATACGTATACCGTCGGTCACCTTCAGCTATCACTGACAACACGGCTGTGACTTTCAGCCCACCACCTCCACCAAGGAACGATCTTCGTTTGACTTCGTCTTTAATTCCAGACCCAATTTCATTGGCTGATGAGAATGTTCTAGGAGCAGAGGTCACCAACAAGGGTGTAAACTGTGACCCTGTAGCTAGCTGTACACCATCTGCTGAAACGGACATTGATGTAACTGCTAAGATATTCTCAGTTGCAGAGTCAGTTTCAACTTATGACTTCGATAGCGATGATGGTGGATTCACTAAGTCTAGTATTCAAGGTGTAAACAGTTGGACTAACGCATTGAATGACGGAAAGGGAAATCACAACTATGGCGATGATGGCACAGATGATGGTGCATGGTCTTCAGGTCGTAAGTCAACCACTCTCGGTGGTATGTTTAATGACAACCAACAGATTCACTATGATGGAACAGACATCCTAGTTGCTGACAAAGGAACTAACAGCGTTCTGAAACTTTCGACAAGTACACACACCACTACAACAATTCTCGGTCCAGATACTACCTATCTGAGAAATGTTTTGGATGTTACTGAGGATGGATCATATTACTACACGTTAGGAAGAGCGTCTAGCACTTACTCATATACTACATATGTTTGTAAATGGGACATGGCAGACGGTAGCAGAGAGGCATGTAGCACTGCTGCAAGATACGGCGTATCTTTGACTCACTACGATGGCGAAATTTTCGTGTTACAGGGTGGTTCGACATCTACAGCATATCGTAAGGTAATAATTCTAGATGCAAGCGACATGAGTAACACAGGTAATACAATAGCCTACAACAGCGGTGTATCAGCTTACTACTACGCTAATGTTATTGATGCAGATGATGCAACCGGTGACATGTATATTTCATACCGTGATTTCTACGGTCGTGTAAGAGCATACGAGAGACAGTCAGATGACACCTATTGTGCCTCATCTTCATGTTACTCACAGGTCTACACATACGCCAGATATCATGCTTCCCTTGATGTAGAGAGTGGATATGTTTACACTAATGGATACTACTACTCAAGTTATTATGGAGGTATGAAGAAGTACGCAACTGGATCAACATCAGTTAGTACAGTTTGGGCACAGTTTGGTGGATGCTGTTACAAGGGTTCTGCAGCTGTGACCAGTGATGGTGATATCTACATTGCCAGTAACTATGCTTACAGGTACTACTCATTCTCTAACTGGGATGACAAGATTTTCTACCACGAAGCTGGAGATACTGACGGAACAGAAACTGAGGTCTTGGGTCCAAGCCCTGCCAGTTTGAATGGCCTTAGCACACCATCTTATGATACATCTGATGCAGTTGGAATGTCAATGTCTTTCAAGGTATCATGGCAGTTCTATTACAGATACGAAGGAGCCTATTTTGAAGGCTCAAAGGATGGTGGAGCTACATGGGAATACATAAACAAGGATCACTTTACGCAAGGCGGATATTATGGAACAGCCATAACATATTATGGAAATCCATTGGATACTAGCATAGACACTTGGACATACTATAATACCAATAACGCGTACACGTACAATACCCACACAGCACCATGGAAGACCATGCTTCTTACTTTGGATGACTACACTGGTTTCTCCGATGTAAAATTCCGTTGGGTTGTAGGTTTCAACCAGTATGATAATACATACTACTATGATTCATACTTCAGGCTTGATGATGTGGTCGTAACTGTCAAGGAAGCAGATACAACTTATGCAGATGAAACACAAAAAATTGAATCATTGGATTATAAAGCATCAGCTTCTGTAAGTTTCTTTGAAACTGACACTTTCCAGCCCTCACTTGTAGGTCTGAGTGTTGGTGACAAGTTGGGAATCTTAATCAGCGTTGAAAATAACAATGGTCTCGATCAGGATATGGAGAACAATCGTGTTGTTGCTTTCCGTGAGGTAAAGTATGTTATCTTCTCAGATAACTTCGATGATGGAGAAGGAACTGGTTGGATATCTGATAAAATAAGGTACGGTTCAGGTGACACTTGGAGCGTCCGTGATAGAGATTCAGCGAGTGGTTCATATTCGATGGATAGTGGCTTCAGAACTACGGCTCAGCTTCCAGCAGACAATTATATCTCTACAGAGAATTTGGATTTAATTCTTCCTGTAGAAGCTGAAGCTCAGATGATGATATCCTACTACAACTACTACACGTACGATGGTTATCAGGCACAGATATCTGAGGATGGAGGAGAATCGTGGGCTTTATTGACTCCAAATGGTGGCGCGTACCCAGATGGATACACGTACAGCATCTACAACTATGCATACTATCAGAACCCATTGCGTGGTCAGAAAGCTTTCACATACTATGGTTCTAATTCACCACCATCTTACAGCTGGTCTCCTGACCCACAAGCTTGGGTCAAGATCACTTTTGATTTGACACCATACGTAGGTCAAGATGATATTAGAATCCGTATGGTAGCAGGATGGTCAACCATACCTACCAGTTACACGCTATACGAATCTTTCATGCGTATAGATGATGTGGCTGTTACAGGACTTGTTTACAATGACAATGTTGGTGTAAGCGGATTGGATTTACCAGACCCACTAGGTGTTGATTCAACAGTAGCCGTAGGTACTACGGTTATCAATGCTGGTATCAACGAGCAAGCTAGTGGCCATGCCAAGCTAAGATTGCAGATAGGCCCTCTAGGAGTACAGACACTTGATGCAAGTGATGATTTAGAGAGCTATGCAAACGAAGCTGCAGCATTATCAGCAGGATGGTCTAAAGATGACGAATGTAGTACTTACGCATACAATAACTGTGTGTACTGGGGTAACTACGGCGGAGCTCCTGGTTTCGTACTCAACACCGATGAAGGTGATGGGGATGAGACCAATTCATGGGGTTCGGACGGCGGTGAATTCCAGATGTATTACGGAGGCGGTAGCGCTGAAGTAACTACAGCTGCACTTGATTTCACAGGTGCTCCAAGCGACCTTATATTGTCATTGACACACAGGTATAACTGGGATTACTACGCAGGTTATCCATCATACAATGGCGGTCAAGTTCAGATATCCACAGATAATGGAGTTACTTGGGCAAGATTTGATCCTAATGGTGGTTATCCAGGAACAATGTACAACTACTATGGCTATGGAAACCCATTGTATGGTCAGAAAGGTTTCGTACACTGTAGTTCCTGTCCAGGATCTGGATCTGCAGGAGATGATGCAGATGAGTACATAACATCCGAGTTTGACTTATCGTCCTATGTAGATACATCAGGCGTCCGTTTCAAATTCATCACTGGTATGTACAACTATCAGTGGCCAGGCGATGGTGAACACTGGCACATCGATTCAATGATGTTCACTGGAACTGGAATGCAATCAGTTGCCTATGAGGACATGGTTGGTATCTCAGGTTCAGGAGTTGGTGGAGCCCTCGCAAGTGGTGAACAGGTAGAGAAGGTTTGGGATTATCGTTTCCAAGTTCCAGGTGAGTACAAGATTGTATTCGATACATGGCTAGGTTCTTCTCCATCTGAGGGAGACGACTTCTTGGGTGATAATCAAGTGTCTGCAGCTAGGGAAACTATGTTTGAAGTTGCAGGAACTACCGCAGATGAGTCAGCACTGACAAAGAAGAACAATGAGTTAAACCAGAGAATCTATGACAGCGACTGGATTTCATCTAAGGATGGAGGACCTAAGGATGGTTACCAATGGATACCATCTTCAACCAGTTCTAGCAGTCAATCTCATTCACCAGTATGGTGGGCCGGAAATGATGCACAGGGAAGTGCTTACGATGGGGATGACACAAGTATAACCTCACCGTCCTTGGATCTTTCAAAGGCAACTTCGGCTAAATTGGTCTTCGATCATCAGTTTTCATTCTATGCAAATGTTGGTTCGAACTATGCCTACTACTATGATGGTGGACGAGTCGAAATCAGTTCTGATGGAGGATCTACATGGAGTGGTTTGAATCCATCTTCAGGTCCAGGCTACCAAGGAATCTACAACTATGCCTACTATGGTAATCCATTATCGGGCCAAAGTGGTTTCGTTGATTCTTCAGGTGGTTGGGTAACCTCACAGATGAGGCTTGACGACTATATTGGAGATGGATTTGAAGATGTTAAGATCAGGTTCCACTTCGGTGGTTGCTGGCCAAACTGGGGAAGCAACTGGGAAGTTGATAACGTAGGAATCTACGCTATCGGTTTCGATTTGAAGCAAACCTCAGAATCAAGTCCTTTCACTTTGGAAGTTGGTGAGTCTTCAACAATTACCACATCTTTCGCTAATCAAGGAATGGGCGATCTAGGAACAGGCGGTCCAATCGAATCAGCCGATGCTTATGCTTATGTCAATGACATAAGTGGTAATGAAGTATGGTCTGATTCCAAACCTCTTGGACCTTTGGCTATGGCTTACTATGATGAAACTGGTGCCACGCATGCAGGAGAAGCAACTGGTGAAATATCATTCGATTTCCCAGGAATTGATACTGCAGGTATGTACACAGTAGGTGTCAAGGTAGCAGATTCCACAGGAGCGACCCTAGGAGACTTGTTTGGTGCAAATAACGATGCAAGTCACATGTTAGCGGTTGGTCTACATGCAGATATGGGAGATCCAGCATTGTCCGGTGGTTCAAATTGGGTCACAGGTAGTGATGGTACCCAAAGTGTGTCTTGGGATCAAACGGATGTCGCATCTGAAAGTCTGGCAGTCAGCATATCAGGTCAATCTGGAGGATACAGTCCTTCAGATCCAGTAGCTCAACTTGGAACTACAGTTACTTGGACCAATGATGACACTATGATTCACACAGTCACAGACAAGGAAGCACAGTTTGATTCATTTGATATTGCAGCTGGAGAGAGTTTCTCAGTTACCTTCACGGAAGTTGGAACTTTCAACTATTACTGCAAGTACCATCCAATGATGGAAGGTTCAATCACAGTAGTTTCCTCTGCTTTGTCTGACGAACAGGCTCGAACCAACTATATCGAGGTCTGGTCACCAGATTCATATCTGGTATTCTGGGCTAGTTACGATATGGCAATGGATGACGAGATTACTGTAAAGGCACAGAAGAAGGGCGCTGCATTGGATGACCCAGACAGCGTAGGTCTCTGGAGTGCTAATGGCTTCAAGATAATGGACGGTATGGACCACAGCGAGGTCGGTGATGCACTGACCCGTTCATCAGAATGGAACCCATACTACATCCACTTGGATTCGAAGAGACTAGGATACAACAGTCTTGCTTACGACCCTGCAGACGATAATTCGTATGCATTTGTCTTCCAGGCAAGAGGTGTTGAAGGATCAGCCAGTATTGGTGGAGTCCAACTTGTTCGAACTTTGGACAATGGTTTCTTCCTTACCAAGGATGAGGTCACCAAGCTAACCTATGACATATTCCCAAGTTTAGCAGTCTCCGTAGACTACTTTGCTAAGAATATAGGAACCCAGGACAACACTTTCCGTATGACTCCAGACTTGATAGCACAAGGAAATGTCTACGAAGGTGCAGCTTTCGACATCAGCATTGAAGTAACAATGAATGGCAACACGTTTGATGAATGGACCACATCCTCTAACGAGGATGGAACTTGGACCTACGAGCTCGAGATGGATCCAGATGATGAAGCCATGATAACAATCAGATTTGGAGCACCAGATTACGATCAAGAATCTGGCGAGCCAGCAGGTAATCGCAAGTTCGATGTTGTTCTCAACGCGCATGATGTAAACAGCGGTGAAGATCTGAGAGAACCAATAGCTGCAACCTTGTTCATCAAACCATCACAATTTGTGATGGATGAGATAACCTTCAACCGCATAGGTGTGATTGAGGGGCAGTCGTTGGACATAACAGCTAAGGTATGGAACGAAGGTAACTATGCATCTGATGTATTGGTGGTCTTCTATGTCATGGACACTACAGGACAAATGTATTCAACTCCTGAAGGAAACAAGCGTATGAGCCGTGTAGCTTCTACTACAGTTGATTTGATGGCACCTAAACCAGTGCTTGAGGATCAGGGCATATTCCAGACTTGGTATTACGCAACTGGAACATGGGAAGAAGCATACATCCCACGTGATACGGTACAAGACTTCGAAACTGTAAACATCTATGGAATGATTAATCCACAGATGGAGCAAGAGGATACTGATGCAGGATTGAAGCAGCAGGATGAATACCAGAACCAGCAAGATGATAACGATGGATCAGCTACGATGGCCGTAGTCAAGGACAAGGCATCTACGCCTTCTTTCGCCGTTGGAATCATTGGCTTGTCCATAGCTGCTTTGGTTGCAGCTGTAGGCGCTTCCCTACGCAGGGAAGAAGAGTAAGGACCTCCTTAGAAGGAAAAGGGAGAAGGTCGGCAAGACCTTCTCCTGTCCGTTCAGATAGCCCAGCGTCAGCTTTAATGCGGTAAAGTACCAGTCAGTACAGTGTTTGCATCAACAGTCTTCCTGATAGTAGTCGGACTCCTTGTGACCTACTATTGTATTCGCAATCAGTTCATGATATCCCATTCAATGGTATTCATCAATTTTGGGATATTTGCTGTATGGGCAATTATGTACCGGTTTAATCCTGAGGCTGGTATTCAGGCATTCATTGAACTTGGTTTTAGATCTGCCTATTTGGATTCACCAGAGATTAGATTGTTGACATTGATAAGTGCAATGTTCATGCACGCAACACCAATGCACTTGCTAATGAACATGTTGATATTGTTTCTTCTCGGTGCACCGTTTGAGGATCGTATTGGTTCTTCGGCATTTCTAAAAATATATCTGATAAGTGGAATTCTGGGTTCTTTGGTCACCGCTTCCATTTCAGTTTGGGATCAGACAGGTCTCAATGTAATCAATATAGGGGCCTCAGGTGCCGTTTTTGGCATAATGGGAGGTTTTGCATTGTTATACCCTAGAGATGAGATACCCATGCTTCTTGGCCCTATATTCATGCACAGAGTACCAGTACTGCTTGCAACACTGGTATTTGTTGCAATGGAGACACTTTATGTTGGTCTAGGAACAGAGGATGGAATAGGTCATGGCACTCACATGGCTTCTTTCATTGCCGGTGTGTTTCTAGCGCCTTACTTTTCCAAAGAGAGTGAAGTCTCAACATTTATGGTTAAAATTGATATTGACAAGTTATCTAGTTTATCCAAGAAATCTCAAAAAGGAGAGTATGAATTACAAATGATCCAGGATTCTGATGAACAGGAGTTAGCAGATGCTTGGTTAGAGAAATTTTGGGAGTCTCAAGAATGTCCTGATTGTGAAAGTACTATAGATTCAAATGGAATATGCACTAATTGTGATAAGAATTTGATGCTTTAGGGATTTACGTAAAGAGAATCGTAGAATAATACCATGAATATTGTTGCCACTACACAAGTTATAACCATTACAGGCAGTCCAACACGTATCCACTCCGCAGTAGTAATCTTGTGACCTCCCTTTTCACTTATTGAAACAGTCATTACATTAGCACTTGATCCAATAGGGGTTGCGTTTCCACCAAAACCACAACCCATTGCTAAGGCCCAGTACAATGGTATTACATTTACTTCCTCACTCAATTCTCCCAATTTTTGGATTATGGGAAGCATTGCTGCGCAGAAAGGAATATTGTCGACTATAGCTGATGCTACTGCAGCTACCCATATCATGACCACAGCTAAAATCATAGGATCGCTTGAGATAGAACCATCAGGACCAAAATTGCCAAAAATCCAATTAGCTACAGATTCTAAGTGACCCATGTGTTCAAGTCCACCTACCATTATGAATAAACCTGCAAAGAAGACTAATGCGGTCCACTCCACTTTCTCAATTACAGTATGAATATCAGGTAATGACAAAACCATGGCAATTCCAGCTCCGCTGAGGGCAATCGCAGAAATTTCAATATGTATGCCTCTAGGATTTAGTACGAGCTCATGTAGTGAGAATAGAATTATAGTACCAGCTAGAGCCATCAAGGTTTTGTTCATCATGTCCCTGTCGTTCACAGCAGCCCATTCATCTTCCTGCAAAACCTCTTCCACATTCTCAGGTTTTGTTTCCCTCCAGTCTTTGTAATAATATCTCATGTATCCTAGTGTAGCAATCCATGCTAGGAATGTCAGAGGTGTTAGATGTTCAATAAAACTGTTAAAGGTAAATGCAGTTTCTGCACCTTCACTTGCCGTGAAAGAAGCAATCATTACGTTAGGCGGATCTCCAACTAATGTAGCGACACCCCCTGTATCTGATAGAATGGCCTCAGCAATTAATGGAGGGATTGCACTGATTTTTATCTTATCACATATTTTGATTGTAATTGGTGCGATTAGAATGATTGCAGTCACATTGTCTATAACAACAGAGATTAAAGTTGTGAAAGTACCCAAATAAACAACTAACATCCACGGGTCTCCTTTCGATAGTTTTGTAGCCTTTATTGCAACAAATTCAAAGAAGCCACATATTTCTAGCATTGCAGCAAAAATCATCATCCCTACCAATAATCCAATTACGTTGAAATCAATCGCAGTGAACAGGTTATGCTCACAGTGATCACTACCGTGTCCTGAGCACCAATCTAAGGTGCCATACATCTTTCCGACAATAAGCATAGCCACCGCACCTCCCCATGCAGCCAAAGTACGGTGGACAAATTCTCCTAAGATTAGTACAAAGGCAACGATGAAGATAAGAAGGATTAAGACGGCATCAATGCTCATAGCGTTCTTTTATTCAAAACACTCAATAAAAGCTTAAGCCAGCCGATTCCACACCGGTGTCATCCATACATCTCTTAATGTTTCAATATCAAACTTAGCTACGATATCGTTATTTTTAGTGAATGAAATATGCTTATCAACATTCCCAATTTGCAGTGCATAATCAAATCTTCTTTCAAAAGCTTTTTCGGAACCATCTGCAACTTGTACAATCCATCTTCCATTAGATTCACTAAATAGTTCAATATCTGCTCTCATCTCACCAGTCAAATCGATTTTTGCTCCTTTGCCACTCATACACATTTCTATCACAGCCATAGCAAGTCCCCCTGTGGAAATATCGTGGCAGGCTACAACCTCTCCCTGTTCTATCGCTTGTATCAATTGTTCCATTCTTGGGATAAACGTATCAAAATCTGTTTTGGGTATGTTAGGACAATTTTTGCCTATAGTTCTGTAATACAAACTTGCACCCATCTCTTCTTTGGTTTTTCCGACTAACCATATTGTACCCTTATTTTTCATGTCGCTTGTCGTGCATTTTCTAATGTCATTAACTAATCCAACCCCCATCAGTACTGGTGTTGGCGGTATTGCCCCTTCTGTAGTTTCATTGTACAGACTAACATTACCTGACACATATGGCACATCAACAGCAATAGCAGCATCTCTTAGAGCCTCACAACTGGCCTTGAATTGGCCCATAATGTCTGGTTTCCGAGGATTACCAAAACAAAGACAGTCAGCCAACGAATCTATTCTAGCACCTACTGCAGCTAGATTTCTACAAACTTCTTCTACAGCACCCATTGTACCATGGTATGGATTTGCTTCCATGAGGTAGGGATTCACATCAGCAGTCAGAGCTAATCCCTTCCATGAATCATCAACAGGTTTCAAAACCGCGGAATCACCAGGCACATCATTTCCGATAGGCCCTTGCATTGGTTTCAGGACAGTTTTTCCCCTAACTTCATGATCATATTGCCTGATTACCCAGTCTTTTGATGATATCTCAGGTTGACTCGCTAGTTCTAGAATAGTTTCTTCCATATCGATAGGATAGTTTGGTAGATTAGCCGCTTTCTTAGTTTCATATTCAGGCAAGTTGTATGGTCTTTCGTATACAGGTCCACCAGTCGTAAATTCTAAATCCAGATTAAGTATCTCGACACCATTAAATCTAACGATATTTCTTTTTTCGGCTATAACTTCTCCTATAGCCACAGCTTCTACATCCCACGCTTCACATCTTGCTAGAACCTTCTCTACATTCTCAGGTTTTACAGTGAACATCATTCTTTCTTGAGATTCAGAGACCCAGATCTCCCAAGGTGCCATATTCTCTACCTTTAGCGGTACTTTTTCCAGATTAACACTTGCTCCAAAGCCCCCATCTAAAGCTAATTCACCAACAACACAAGACAAACCCCCACCCCCTAAATCCTTCATCCCACTAAGAAGTTTCTTTTCATTTAACTCTAGACACAGGTGCATCAATGGTTCTTTGGTAATGGGGTCCCCTAATTGCACTGCACCAATATCATCATCAGATCCGGCATCTAGATCTCTGGATGCAAATGTGACTCCATGTATTCCATCCCGTCCGGTTCGACCTCCAGCTAGAATGTAGACATCACCTACACCTCCAGCTCTGCTATGTATCATCATATTCTTCTTTACCATACCCACACATCCTACTGTCACTAGGGGATTTCCAGTGTATTTAGGATGAAAGGACACTTGACCGGCAATTGTTGGAATCCCTACGCGATTACCATAGTCACGAATTCCGGCGACTACACCTCCCATCAAGTATCGAGGATGTTTGACACCATCAGGTAATTTTTCTCTTGGTAAATCTAAATCGCCAAAGAACAAAGGATCAACAAGGGCAATAGGTTGCGCTCCCATACACACTACATCTCTCAATATTCCACCTATGCCTGTTGCAGATCCGCCATAAGGATCTAGAGCAGAAGGATGATTATGTGATTCAAGTCCAACTGCATAGTAATGATTATCATCAAATTCCATGATTCCTGCATCTTCTCTAGCGATGACTGGTTTGCTTGATTTAAGTCCAAAGACGGTTTTTTCCAAGATAGGTTTGGATGACTTATAACAACAATGTTCAGACCAAGCCTGATCTATTGCTTGCAATTCAACATCTGTAGGTTTCCGTTTTTCTTTCAAGAAGTATTGTCTGACTCTTTCAACTTCATCAGGTAGTAAACCCAATCCTAGATTGTCAACAACCTTAGAAACATCTCCTTCTAGATCAACTTGATATACCTTTTCAGTCCCACTTACAGGTTCTAGCATCAATCTGCCACCGATATTGAATATTCATGCACTACCGGATTAGCTAACAGACGTTGACACATTTTCTCAGCCTGTTTCAGAGCTTCATTTGAGTCACCCTCTACCAAAACTCGATAGCATTTTGCAGATTTTACAGTTCCAACATTGTCAAATCCAAGAAGCCCTAGAGCCTTCTGGACGTTTGCACCCTCAGGGTCAGCCATTCCAGATTTTAGTCCTACTCGGATTTCTATTTCTGTAGCCATAAAACTCAATCTTTATAGATTGAAAGCGGGATAAAAATTGAACGGTTATTCCTGTTCATATACCGGTTTGGCATTCTCCCTATCATATGGGATTATATTTTGCCATTCCGAGGCATCAGACCTTGAGACAATTGCGTGTACATCATCCTCATCACTAACATTGAACACTTCATGCGGTAGTCCAGGCTCAATGTAGAACATGTCACCAGCTTCATGTACAACGGATTTTTTGCATCCCTCTCCATACTCATGACGTACGGATCCTTTTAGCAAATACACCATAACATCGAAATCTACATGGATGTGAGCCTTGGCCACACCTCCTGGAGGTATGTATGCCCTATTCATGGAAAGTTTGGTAGCTGGAGTATTCTTTCCAGAAAGTCCTGCCCCGTATTCTATATTGTTCCAGGATCTTATCTTGTCAACCTGCCTGACGCTGTAAATGCCATCTCCGCCATCAACATATTCGCTCAGGTCGATTTCCTTTCCAGTTTGTTTAAGCTCCTTGCTCATGTTTAGTTAATACATCTATAGTATTTATGATTAAGGCAGAATCCCACTCTGTTCGACCAATAAAATTAGAATCAATGTCTGAAAAGCAGCAGCTACATCATCAAGTATAATTCCATGTCCTCCAGCCATAGCCTCGAAATCTTTAGCTGGCCATAGTTTAACAACATCAAACACTCTGAATATAATGAAACTTAGTCCCCACAAAAAAGAATCAATATCCACAGACATTATTAGCAGGAATCCTATAGGTATAAGGTATCCAATTACTTCATCTATAACAAAGATGCCCGGATCTTTGCCAAATTTTTCCTCACACCAAGGTGCTAATTGTAATCCCAAGTAGTAGAACGCCCCTGCCATTATCAATAATATAAATCCAGCAAAATCTTCAATATAAGTTGAGATAAAGTATGCAAACCCTAACCCTCCAAGTGAACCAAAAGTACCAGGGGCCACGGGAGATTTACCCAAGAAGAAGAAAGAGACCATTCCCTCTTTTAGCAAGTCTTTGGAATCAGTCATCCGCTTCACTCCAAAAATGATACATTCTCTGCAGTACAGTTATATTCCCGAATATGGCCAAGAATGCAACAATCCAAGTGATGATAGTTTCTACGTCTCCCAAGAGTTCCCCAATCAATATTCCCATTCCTAATATAAACCATCTTTCAGGTCTTTCAATAATTCCTATTCCTTCCTGCGTTACTCCTAATCTCTCGGCTGCAGCCCTACTGTAAGATGTCTGGAAGGCTCCAGCTAGAGCGACTATTGCCCAAACTTCACCTGAGATAAATTCTAAACCATCTATTGGTTCCATCCATCCACATATGATTAGGGTGCCGAAAGCCACACAATCGGCATATCTGTCAATGACTGCATCTAGATATCCACCTTTGATAGAGCTGGTCCCAGTAGAACGAGCAACTAATCCATCTGCTCCATCAAATAGGGAAGCTATAAGTCCAACTAAGAATGCATAGTAGATATCTTTGTTGTAAAGAAACCAAGCGGCATAAAAAGTTAGGAGAAGACCTGCTATAGTTATGTGATTTGGTTTTATTCCTAATTTTCCTATTACCTTACCAATTGGATCAAGTGCTTTTCCAGCTTGCTCTTTCAAAGTTTTGCTAAACATTTGCTAAGAGTCACACGGGAGTGGTTCTTTTAGTCCCTTGTGCAATGGACAAATTGTACATGGACCGCGACTTATTGAAACAGCAACTCAAGTATACGCTAGAAGAGACTAATTTTGATGATCAAGGAGAACTCTATCGAGGTAAAGTACGAGATAATTACATCAATGAGGACACTATAACAATGGTAACTACTGATCGCATATCGGCTTTCGACAGAGTACTAGGCACAGTTCCATTCAAAGGTCAGGCACTAGTTGAATTGGCAGATTGGTGGTTTGGTGAAACGGCAGACATCGTTGCTAATCATGTGATTCGCCGCCCACACCCTAATGTTTGGACTGTAAGAAGATGCGATCCAATTCAAGTTGAAATGGTAGTTAGAGGATATCTTACAGGAGTAAC
>CAZMPT010000008.1:0-20754 GCA_964568285.1 uncultured archaeon
TAACCCTTCCAGTGGCTCTTCTTCGAATTTAACAACTTTTGCCATTCTAAGGAGTAGTCCTACGCATAGTGCGTGGAAAAGGAATTACGTGTTTAATGTGATCCGAACCACATATCCAGCTTACAGTCCTATCAATGCCAAGACCAAATCCTGAATGAGGAACACTACCGAATTTTCTAACATCTAGATACCAGCCATAGGATTCGGGCTCTAAGTCTTCTTCTCTGATTCGTTCAACAAGTTCATCTGGAGACCAGACTCTTTCACCGCCCCCAATTATCTCCCCGTAACCTTCTGGAGCTAACAAATCATGGCAAACTAAGGACCTAGGGTCGCTTGGATCTGGTCTATGATAGAATCCTTTCTCTTTTGGAAAATTAGTAATGTAAAGTGGTGATTTGAGTTCTTGTGTTAGAGCCTTCTCTTCTTTGTATCCAAAATCATCTCCCCAAGACAAATCGAAACCCATTGAATTTAATTTGTCAAGAACTTCTTCATATTTCATCTTGTCAAAAGGAGCTTTGATATTCTCCAGAACTGAAACATCTCTTCCCAAAAATTCTAATTCAGCTCTATTGGAAGATAACACCTCTTTCAAAATGTGCTCAATCATTCCCTCTTCTAACTCCATCATCTGATGGTTGTGAAGCCATGCTGATTCCACCTCAGCATGCCAAAATTCTGTCAGGTGACGTCGTGTTCGTGATTTTTCAGCTCTAAATGATGGAGCAAGCGTAAAAATATTCTCCAAACCAAACATGGTGGCTTCTGCATACAATTGCCATGACTGACTCAAATGTGCATAGAATTTCTGTCCACTTTTCTCGTTAGCATCGTCGTATGAAACATTGAAAAGTGTAGAACCGCCCTCACAGGCAGACGTAGTAAAACTTGGTGATTGAATCTCTGTGAATTCCAAACCACTCCAATAATCTCTGAAGGCCTTGAAAACCGTTGAACGTATCTTAAGCGCTGAGACCATATTACGGCTACGTAACCACAAATGTCTGTTATTCAGTAAATGTTCATCGCTCTGATCCTTGGTTATAGGGAAAGTTTCAGCAAAGTGAAAAACATTGAATTTAGTGGCTCTGATTTCCCACCCTCCAGGAGCTCTGTCATCCTTTACTGGTTCTCCTTCCAATACAACTGAAGATTCAATCAGTGCCTTACTAGCTCCATCGAAGTCTGATTCTTCAACTTTTTCTTTAGAAACTGTGCATTGAATTACACCTGTAGAATCCCTTACTACCACAAAAGCTAGTTTCCCAGAAGAACGAGTTCTGTATATCCATCCCCTGATTTTGATAGACTTGCTTGCTTTTCCAGCCAATACCTCTCCAATGGAAGTGTAATCTGTGGCATCTGGGAATTCCGGATATTCCATGTAAAAGCGATTAGATATCTGCACATATAGGTTTCCGATACTTGATTAAGAAGAAGGTCTGATTTTATATACGGTGCGCGAGTGCGCACATCTCAATAATGAAGAGAAGTTCTCGAGTCTGGAAAAAAGCCGGAAAACAACGCTGGAAATGGCGCAAGAAAAAGATGCGTCGTAGAAAGCGAGAAAGAAGGCGTAACAAGTAAGTTTAGATTTGAATACTCAACATATTTGCTTATAACGGCATCATATAAGGGTCTAAGATGCCAGTCATTAACATAGAACTTGAGGACCTTAATCGAATGCTTAAGAGTCCTATAAGCTCAGCTGAATTTTCCAAAATAATACCTGAAATAGGAGCTGATCCTGATGAAATTGGAAAAAAAGAGGCAATTGTAGAGTTTTTCCCAGATAGACCAGATTTATTGTCGACCGAAGGAGTAGCAAGGGCACTAAGAGCATTTACAGAGCAGGAACTAGGATTAGTAGAATACAAGACAAAACCTGCAACAACTCACATGGTTGTTTCACCAAAGGTCACCAAGATTAGGCCATTCGTTCTCGGTGGAATAGTAAGAAATGTCAAGTTTGATGATACTGCGATAAAATGCATGATGGAACTTCAGGAGAAATTGCATGTTACACTAGGTCGCAAGAGAAACAAGGTATCTATTGGAATTCATGATCTTGCAAAACTCAAAGAACCGTTCAACTACGGAGTTTGCTCCCCACACGAACCTGCTTTTGTTCCTCTTCAGATGGATTATGAAATGACTCCTGAAGAAATTCTGAAAGAACACCCAAAAGGTATGGAATATGCCCATTTATTAGAAGAGTTTGACAAATATCCTTTAATCACTGATTCAAACGGTGAAGTGGCTTCACTACCACCAATAATCAATGGAGCTTTAACTACGATAACTGAAGATACCACCGAGGTTTTGATAGATGTTACGGGGCTTGATGGAAGCGCTGTCGAGGCTTGTCTCAATATTGTTGCTGCAGCTTTAGTGGAAAGAGGTGGGGAAATTGAACAATTGGAGATACGATATCCTTCAGATAAGATAAAAGTCCCTAAGATGGAACCTAAAGAACACAATATCAAGAATGATTATCTTGTCAGTCTCCTAGGTTTTGATCCTGGTGATTTTGCGATATTCAAAGCTTTCAGAAAATGCGGAATGGAACCGAAATTAGAGGATGACAATTGGAGTGTGAAGGTCCCTGCATACAGGGCAGATATACTACATCCTATTGATCTTTTAGAAGAAGTTGCAATAGGACTTGGCTATAGTGAGATACCTGAGCATCTGCCCAAAGAAACAAGATTCGGTGAAGGTCTAAAATCCAGAAATTTAGAAAGTTGTTGTAGAGAAACAATGTTAGGGGTTGGATTTCAAGAAGTTGTAACTTTGACACTTACCTCAACAAGAATGTTGCACGGGAATACTGGTAGAGAAACTGAATATGAGGCTGAAGTGTCCAATCCTGTGACTGAGGATTATCATATGCTACGTTCCAGTATTCTGCCTAGTCTTCTTGAACTTCTGAGTAGTAATCGCCATAGAGAATTACCACAGAAGGTGTTTGAGGTTGGTCAAGTAGTTAGAGAGCACTCCAATAGACTGTCTTTAGCATGGATTGAATTGGCGAGTAAAGGAACTTTCTCAAACGCTAGAATAACTGCTGAAAGTATTGCCCACAGGTTAGGTATTGATGGTGATACAACTGAAGGCGAGGATCCTGCTTTCATATCTGGAAGATGTGCCCAAATCAAAACTGATGACATCACCTTGACGTATGGAGAGATTCATCCTAGTACTCTAGAAAAATTCGAACTAGGCTATCCTGCAATAGGTGGTGAAATTCATTGGTGAAATTACCTGTCTGTTTTGAATCGAGATCAGCTGCTACAGTATTTCGAAGCTTACTCGATGAGCTAGGATACGAATATAAGAGGGAAAATGTTAGTCGTTCATATACAAAGGTAGCCGTGGTGATAGCACTTGAAAGAACCGCACTAGTGCACAGATATGAAATTGACAAAGCTAATTTAACAGTTGATATTTGGGAGGAAAAACCTAGTTCTGGGAGTGTAACCTACATAGAAATGAAAGGGGGAGAACAAGATGAATGTAAAAAAATCCTTCAGAAATTCTCAGAGAAACTGCCTAGGAAACCGTGGGAATATACTTTTAGCCAGAAATTAAGAAACGGTTGGTTCAGTCAAGGAATTATGGGAGCGAAAAAATCTTGGCGTAAGGTAATTGGATGAGTTTACTGAAGGACATTGAGCCAATAAAAACCAGAGATTTTCTTAAAGAGAAATTCAAGGACTATTACAAAAATGCAGATATTCTACTACCTCCTAGATTCTCCTCGAGAGAATGGGGATTTCTCAATTGGGGTGGAGGGATTATGAATCGTCATATCAAGTTCACCACACAAAAAGAAGTAACAGCTTATTTAGCAAGAGTCGCCCCAGCACACTCATACCACTCAGTCGCATATTATGAGGACCCAGGAAAGAACACAATGATTGAAAAACAATGGCAAGGTGCTGATTTGATATTTGATTTGGACGCCGACCATTTACCTGAAATGGAAGACGTCAAAAGAGGAAAAATAACATTTTCGAAATTGATGGAATTCATACGGGAGCAAACCTACAGGTTAGTAAATGATGTACTGCTAGGTGATTTTGGATTGAAAGAAAAAGACCTTTTGATAACTTTCAGCGGCGGTAGAGGATATCATGTTCACGTGAGGACTCCTACAGTTCTGACCTTACCTTCTGGAGCAAGAAGAGAATTAGCTGATTATATGACTGGAAAAGGATTGAATACAAACCAACTTTTAGATGATGCAGGATATACAAAGGAAGTACCAGTAAGGGGAAAGGGAATTGAAAGAAAGAATCTAGGATTTGAAAAATTACCTGACATTAAATCTAAGGGTTGGAGAGGAATAATTGCTAGACATATTCACAGCATACTTGAAAATATAAAGAAAATAAAGCCTGATGAACGTAAAAAAACAATAAAATCAATAGGGATAATTATAGATGACAAGTATCTGAAAAAGAATAATGATGATTTATTTAATTCTCTATCCAAATCTTTCAAGAAGAAATTAGTTAGATTGGCACTAAAAGAAGCTGCAATCTATCCCGATGAACCAGTTACTGGAGATGTTCACCGGCTCATCCGACTACCTGGTTCACTGCATGGTGGTTCGGGACTTAGAGTGACCGTCCTAGATTCAAAAAAATTAGAGAATTTTAATCCAATGAAGGATGCCATTGTATTTAGTGAGAAACCAATTAAGATTCGTTCTATAGTCAGCCATCCTGTGACCATGGGCGATGGATTTGCAACACTAAAACCAGAAAGCGTCGAGGAAATTCCTGAAATGGCTGCCATCTATTTTATGGCTAGAAAATGGGCAAATTTGGTGCTTGAAACATGATCTGTGGAGTGGATGAAGCGGGGAAGGGGCCAGTAATAGGTCCATTGGTTGTCGCCGCTGTGAAAATAAAGAATGCTAAGGATATTGATAATCTTGGAGTGAAAGACTCTAAGCAATTAACCTCTGCCAAAAGAAAAAAATTAGCTGAAATAATAAAATCTGAGTTTGATTATGCCATTGAAATAATTGAACCTGAAATTGTTGATGAATACAGAAAACAGAACAAATTAAATGAACTTAATCGTGAAGCTTTTGAAAGGCTAATTTCCAAACTAAATCCAAACGTGGCCTATGTGGATGCTGCTGATGTTAACGAACATAGGTTTGGAAAACAAATAAAAGAGAAACTAACAAATGAAAATGATACTGATGTGATATCAATGCACAAGGCCGATGCGAAAATAGACGTGGTGGCTGCTGCATCCATAATTGCTAAGGAAACAAGGGAAAGTGAAGTCGAAAAAATAAAAGGGAAAATAGGTGACTTTGGGAGTGGATATCCCTCGGATGCAAAAACAATTAAGTTTTTGAAGAGCTTCTATGCTGATAATGGGAAGTGGCCTGTTGGAACGCGTAAAAGTTGGAAAACTTTAGAGCGAATAAGGCCAGTTAAGACTCTTGAAGAATTTGGTGAAAAAGATGACTGATGTAAACAAACTGCTGAACGACAAGGTGATAGAATTTAATTCTAGGATAAAGGATGAGCCTACTATGTCTAAAATGATAGAAGGAAAGACCAGAACAATCTGCATTTGCGTTACTGACGGAGATAACTATTGCAGCAAATTAGACGATATGAAACTTGATAGTTTTGAAAGGACCGAAGATAGCGGTGCTGACCTTGCAGTAACTGCCTCATCTGAGATTCTTGAAGCTCTCATAAACAGAACACTATCGCCTGTTAAAGCATACATGAAAGGTGATTTGAAGGTCAAAGCAAGTCTAACTGATATGCTTTTACTGAAAAAGTTATTCTGATAATCTCTTGAATATTTGGTTTGACAAATCAGCTATTTGACTGGGTGACAGGACTTCAGCTCTTTCATCTAGAAAATTTAAATTATTAATTTCCAGATTTGGAAAGGTAAGTTTTAGGCAATTGCGAATTTTCTTACGTCTATGGGTGAATATGGACTTGACAACTTTTGAAAAAGTAGTGAAATCTGATAGTTTATAGTCTGGTTCATGCCTAACTAGCCTTACAACCTGAGAATGAACTTTGGGTTGAGGTTGAAACGCAGTTTTAGATACCTTGAATAGTTTGGTAGTCTTAGCATAGTGATTAGCCATAACTGACAAACGTCCATATGTCTTTGAACCGGGTCTAGCGATTAATCTGTTTGCAAATTCTTCTTGAAACATTAGTATTGCACGATTCCAATTATAATCAAAAAGGCGGAAAAGAATAGGTGAAGATATTGAATAAGGAAGATTTGCAACTATTACATCAATATCTGGAATCTCAAATTTTAGAATGTCGGCCTCTACAATCTCAGCTTGCTTACCAAACTTTTGTTTGAGAACAACTGCCAACCATCTATCCTTCTCAACTGCTAATAGATCTGATTGAGTGACTAATCTTTCCGTCAGAACACCTCTACCTGGGCCAATTTCCAGAACCTTTTCACCAGAGGTTATTGATGCCTCAGAAACAATTCTGTCCGCAATGTTTTGATTAATCAAAAAATTTTGACCTAACATCTTCTGTTTGCGCCGTGAATGGTGGGCCGGGGCGGAATCGAACCGCCGATCTTCGCCTTGTAAGGGCGACGTCATAACCCCTAGACCACCGGCCCTAGTAAGAAAGTATGTCTCGGGGTTCGAGGCTTAACTAAACGCTGGAGTACTAAATGCCATCCCTCAATTATAAATACGGTTTCGCGTGCGACCGCCTATGTTCAGTGAGATGGAGCAAATGGGCATTATTCCCTCTGCTCTAAATTGCAATCTTACACAGGATGAATGGAAAGAACAAGAACTTAAGAGAAAGGAAGGAAAGCTCTCTGATAATGATACTGTAATTGTAAGCACGGGAATATACACTGGCAGATCTCCAAAAGACCGCTTTATAGTCAAAAATAAATCAACTGAACACCTAATCGACTGGGGAGAAATTAATCAACCACTTAGTGAAGATGCATTTGATGAACTTGAAAGACGTGTAAAGAATGAGATGAGTGGAAAAGAACTTTTTGTTTTTGATGGGTTTGCAGGAGCCGATAAAAGATATCAACTTCCATTGAGAGTTGTGACTCTAAAAGCTTGGCAAGGCCATTTTTCTCACAACATGTTTATCAGACCAACGCCCGAAGAACTGGACGAATTCGTTCCTGAATTCACCATACTGAATGCCTACTCTACTGACATTGACAATTGGAAGGAATTAGGACTTAATTCCAAGGTTTTTATTGTACTAAACCTTGATAAGAAAATGGCAATAATAGGGGGAACTGAATATGGCGGAGAAATCAAGAAATCCGTTTTCTCCGCACTTAATTTCTATTTGCCTCTCAAAGGAGTAATGCCTATGCACTGCTCAGCAAACATAGGAAAAAATGATGATTCCGCGCTATTCTTTGGTCTAAGTGGTACTGGAAAAACAACCCTTTCAACCGATCCAGACAGAAGACTGATTGGAGATGATGAGCACGGATGGTCTGATGAAGGAATATTCAATTTTGAAGGCGGGTGTTACGCTAAAACAATTAATCTGGATCCAACTAAGGAACCGGATATCTATAATGCAATTAGGCCAGGCGCTCTGCTGGAAAATGTAGTTACTGATGAAAATGGAACTGTTGATTATAGTAATGGTTCCATAACTGAGAACACGAGGGTTTCCTATCCTCTTGATTACATTGACAATATAGAACCATCCGAGCAGGGAGGGCACCCTGACAATGTGATTTTTTTAACATGTGATGCTTTTGGTGTACTGCCTCCAATATCGAAATTAACACCAGAAATGGCAATGTATCATTTCCTAAGTGGATATACTGCCAAAGTAGCTGGAACTGAAAGAGGAATTACAGAACCTGTTGCAACTTTTTCAACATGCTTTGGGGCACCATTCATGCCTCAACACCCTACAGCTTACGCTGAGTTACTAGGTGAGAAACTAAAGAAGCATGGTGCACAAGCATGGTTAGTCAATACAGGATGGAGTGGAGGCTCATATGGTGTCGGAAATCGAATAGACCTTCCAGTCACCAGAAGAATGCTATCTGCTATATTGAACAATGAATTGCATGATGTTGATTTTAGGCCTGACCCAATATTTAGAGTTCTAGTCCCAGAGTCTGTATCTGGTGTTGAAGATATAATACTGAATCCAAGAAATACATGGGCTGACAAAGATGCCTATGATTCCAAAGCTGCTGAGCTAGTTGAACTCTTCAAAAGTAATTTTGTTAAATACGAGAGCTTTGGTGATTATGCTAATTCTGGACCAGTCTAGAGAAAGTCGGACACTAATTCCCTTTCAGAAACAAGTTCGGCATTTGTTTTGGCTATTGCTTCCTTAGCAAATTCATCGTGCTCAAAACCCTCGACAACCTCATACTCTCCAGGAGAAACTGTACGCACTGGCATACCTGCCCAAACGCCTTCGGCAAAATCATATTCTCCTTTACTACAAACTACTATTGAATGAATCTCATTGCTTACTGTATTCAAACTACAAACATGATTGATTAATGCGTTGGCAGCTGAAGCTGCGCTCGAAAGACCACGAGCTTTGATAATTGCTGCTCCTCTTTTTCCAACTGCAGGTATAAAGTCATTTCTCAACCAATCATGATCTGATATCGCAACAGTTGCGGGTTTTCCTGAAATCATAGCATTTGAAAAATCAGGGAACATTGTCGGGCTATGATTCCCAAAAATCGCCATTTGTGATACTGCTGTAACATCAGTTCCCGCTTTCTCAGCAAGCATTGCAACTGCACGGTTTTGGTCTAGACGAGTCATAGCTGTAAAACGTTCGGGACCAAATCTATCTGACTGGGAGGCTGCAATCATGCAATTCGTGTTACATGGATTACCAACAACTACTATTCTACAATCATCTGCTGCATTGGAAGAAATCGATTTGCCTTGACCAACAAATATTTTCCCATTATCCTGTAGTAAGTCTGATCGTTCCATACCAGGGCCTCTTGGTTTGCTTCCAACTAAAAGGCAAAGGCTTGAACCACTGAAAGCCTCGTCAGGATTTGAAGTAACAACAACGCCTTCGAGTAATGGAAATGCACAGTCCTGCAACTCCATGGCAACTCCTTTCAGAGCATCTAGGGCAGGAGGTATCTCAAGCAATTGTAATGATATTTTCGTATTTGGCCCAAACATCTCCCCTGCTGCAATTCTAGGGAGCAGACTGTAACAGATTTGACCTGCAGCTCCCGTTACTGTGACACGTACAGATGACATCATACGACTCATGGCGGTGTAGAGATAAAATTAACACTACATTTACCCTAATCTCCCATAACCCTTTTAGAGTGTATGACTAATAAGGCGATATGAATATGCCCGTGACTGATGTTAAAAAGTACGATATCAACAGAAGAATATACCTCCCAAAATGGGTTGAGGAAGATTTAAGAATTAATCCAGGTGAATCTTATGTTACTTTTGTTAGAAAAGGTGACGATATCTTAATCAAAAGAGTAAGTATCAGTATAGCTTAGATAGTCTCCTTTAACCACTGCAAATCACTTTGGTATAACATTCGGATATCCTTAATTCCAAGGCGCAGCATAGCTAGCCTTTCTAGCCCTAGGCCCCATGCTAAGACTGGGCAATCTATACCAAAAGGCGCTGTAACTTCAGGGCGGAAGATTCCAGAACCTCCTAGCTCAAGCCAACTATCTCCAAATTTTACTTCGACTTCCATTGAAGGCTCGGTATAAGGGAAATATGCGGGTCTGACTCGTACGTCAGGAAACCCCATCCGACGATAAAACTCCTTCAGAACACCTATCAGCATACCAAAATTCGCTTCGGGTTCAACTATTATTCCTTCAACCTGAGTGAATTCCGGCAAATGAGTAGCGTCTAATGCTTCCCGGCGAAATACACGGCCTACACTGAAAACTCGAATTGGAGGCTCCGAGTGTTCAGAAAGATAACGTATTGTCCCAACTGTTGTATGTGTTCTCAAAAGGGCTTGCTGAGCAGTCTCAAGACTCCAATCACTACCCCATCCTATTGATTCTGTATCTCCTCCATCTTCATGAATAGACCTTACCTTTTCCATAGTTTCCTGTTCATTTATAACAAAAGAAGCTGGTTCTGAAAGATAGAAAGTGTCTTGTAATTCTCTAGCGGGATGATCTTGAGGAATAAAAAGTGCATCCATATTCCAAAAGGCCGACTCAACGTAATCTCCCTCAATCTCTGTGAATCCCATCTGAAGAAATATTGAACGAATTTCCTCAGTAAATCGCGTTAGTGGGTGTGTTGTGGCATGGTCTGCAGGTTCAACATTAGTGTCCAATCTATACTTCTGAAAACTCTTCTCTTTCCATGAACCAGATTGAATCATATCTGGTGTTAATTCCCCTATTACATCCTCATCCAGACTATTCAAATCTAACGCCTTACCCTCCTTGGTTAAACTAAACTTTCTTTTTATTTCCTCTTTAGTGTCAAGCAACTGTCTTCCCTTTAGCAAACTCAAAGCTTTCTTGTCAATATCATCCTCAGATATTGGGCTACGTTTCAACAAAACCAATAATGGTTCATCAGGTGTCTCACCAAGATCTCCAGTTGGAATTAATTTTAAGCCATCTTCAGTTTTCTCCAAATCTGCAAATTTCTTACGTTTTAACCATCCAATAACAATCTTTTTTTCATTATCATCAAGAGGGATATCATCAAGAGGTGACTCTCCAAATTGATTCAACCACTCTGCGGCCCTTCTTTCGGGAAGACCTTCTTCAGCGTATTTCTCCCCTTCTTCATTAACTGTGTAGAATACTTTGGACTCCTCAGATATTTCAACTAAACCCTTGCTTCTCAACCATGACGCTGCGGACATTGTCTCCTTTTCACCAAGGTCCGAAGCCAATGATGCCTCTGATGGTGAAAGAGTGCCTTTCTGCAAGGCTTTCAGAATTTTCGTCTCATTTGGTGACAGGTCCACGTTTCCCTCTAAACTAAGGTGTTTATTAATCTGCTCGGAAGCCGGCAGATTCTAACTTCTTTAGCACCTCATCAAAAACCTCATCTGGTTCTTTTTCATTAGTATTTAGTATAATGTCATAACCCTCTAGATTACCATAATCAAATCCATATAATCCTGAATATCTATGCCTATCATCTTCATCTCTATTTTGATTTTCCATAAACTGATCTATAATCTCAGTACTACCATCTAGTTTCAGACCTTCTATTTCTGTTCTAAGTGATTCCAAATTGTCATAGTTATTTTTAGGTATCTGAGCTTTGCCAATTTGATATGCATCCTCTCCAAACTCTCTACGAAGGAACCGTAATGCCTGTTCTCTAGTAGAGCATTGAAAATACAGGCGCACTATATTTTTCTTCCCCAAACTAGTCATGAAACTACCCATATAGGCCGGTTGTCTGCCCTCGATAACAGCTAAACTTGACTGAATATTATTGCCTGCTATCATCTGACATGTCTTGTAGTCAATCTCTACATCAATGCCTCGTTCGGTTAGTAGTAAACGTGCTTGCTCAGCAACCGTTATTCCTCGATTTGCAGCAGCTTCCCTAAAAAGCATTCCCACTGAACGGAAATCTCCTCCAAAATGTTCAGCTAACTTTCGTGCCTGAGTTGATTTTCCCGTTAGTTGATCGCCCGCAATCAGAATCATAGGTTTTTCGGTAATAGCATCTCTTAGTTCGTCAATTGAAGTCTCTCCAATATAATTCGTAAATGCCGCTTCAATACCTGAAATATAATCCACTATGCTGAGGTCAGTGTAGTAGTATTTACATGTTTTGGGTTTAACAAGTAAAAGTTGGATCTAGATGTCCAGTCAAAGGATCACCAAAGTCCATAACTCTACCATCCCAATCTTCTTCAGCCACCAATGCAATCAAACTATTCGGTGCTTCATCGATAACCTTCCACCCCAATTCATTGGCAAGCTTATTAGAGAAATCAACTATTTCCTCATATGAAAGCATATTACTCTGACTTAGACGTTTGCGAGCTGGACCCAAATGCATGTATGATTTAACTTCGATCATCACACGCTGGCCTGCCAAACGAATCAAATCAGCATAACCTGGAATGTCAAAATCGTTCCATCCCTTTACCACAGTCATACGAAGAACTTTTCTAGTTTTAAGGCCATTCATTAGTCTCAATGTTCCTTTGATTTTATCCCAAAAATTAGGTACCAATGGAATATCAATCTTTTTCCAAGTTGCTTCATCTGGTGCATCTAGTGACATGTAAAGTTGTGTTGGTAATGAATTCTCATCACGAAGACGTTCAATCATCACTGGATGCAACCCATTTGTGACTAAAAATGATGAAATCTTACGCCCTCTAAGCTCACGCAACATTTCTGGCAATCTCTTGTACAAAGCTGGCTCTCCTGTCAAGGATATTGCAAAATGTCTTACGGTCTTAGATTCCTCATATTTATTTGTATCAATCTTTGGATTGCCACCAAAACCTGTCAATTTCTTTAGATGAGCATCGATAGACTCCTGCACTACATCTGCCGGTTCATCATTTGCATATTCCATTAAGTCTTGCTGACCCGAAAACATCTCATTAGCTCTCCAACAATAAACACATTTTTGGTCACAAGCAACCGCTGACGGTGTCATCTGAGTGCATTGGTGTGAACGGATACCATAGAATTTCTGCTTGTAGCATCCATTCTCATCACCCTTGAGACTTTTCTTGGTCCATCCACAAATTTCAACAGCTGAGTGGTTACCAACAATCTCATAAGATGCTTTCTCAAGAGCTTTCTTGTACTCATCGGTAAAAAGAAGATTGCCTTCTTCAATGCTCGATTCCATCATATAATGGTCTCTCTAACATTCTGAATATCCCAAGTATATATTTTCAATGAGATTGTGTAAGAGATAGAATTGTCATTAGTTATTGTACTGCCGCTATCGTATGTGAAAGTACCACCAAACCATCCTCCTTCTGTTTCGTAACTCTCTACAAAAGCTTCCGCATTGTCTGCTGTACCAGAAACTGTCTCAGGAAGCATCTGAAATGGAATTTGAATCGTGATTGTACCATCAAATCCTGTGTCACTCTGGCTCTCCCCAGTACCATTATTCTGAGTAGATGCGTCTAATGTAACCTGTCTAGCTCCGACTGAACCTGCTCCATTGGCCTCCCAGGTGACAATGACTTCGGCATGTGATAATCTAAGATTACTAGTATAATCCCATTCTACATCTGATGCTATATATCCAAAGTCTACCGAACTACCTGGATTTAGTGTTCCTGACATGGAAGATGGACCCGGTTCTTCTGTTATGACGACATCTCCGACAAACGCGTTAGAACCGCCCAAGTCAGCAACCATAATCGAATTTGCTGCTGTTGAAAACGTGTACATCAACATCAATACTATTATTACAAAACCAAAAAGACCAGAAACTAAACGGCCAGTGATGGCAAAACCCAAGCTATCAAAACGATAAAATTCCTTATTGTTGTAACTCTCAAAACTAGACATCCCCTCAGATATTTTGCCAGTAATAGATGCAGCGTTCTTTTCACGAACCATTACTTGTGCATTTAAGTTGGGCTTATTTAGTTTTCAGTTGCTGCTCTAAGAGCAGCCTGTTGTTGCTCCACAACTTACACATTTCAAACAACTTCCATTAGAAACTAACGTAAACTGTCCACATTCTGGACAAGGATCGCCTTCAAACCCAAACTTTTCAGCCTCTTGGACAACTGATTCATCACCCGAAGATGTAGGAACTGCAGCTATAGACAAATCACTAATGTTTGTTTGAGCCGTATCTGTATCTGCTTTGACGGATTCCATGTCGTCTAAGGTAAGTTGTATCTCATGCCCATCAGTTGCATTGCCTGCCGGGCTAAGGCCTGAATTAAGATTCTGTTCAGTTTCAGCTTCACCTTCGCTTCTTACTATATCTGGTTGTAAGTCCTCTGGCTTGACATGAGCCAAATCATCACGGTTCAGATAGTTAACTGCAAGATCTCGGAAAATATAATCAATGATACTAGTGGACATCTTGATTCTGTCATTTCCAATGACTGGACCATTGGGTTCAAACCGGTTGAAGATAAATGCATCCACAAATTCAGTTAATGGCACACCATGCTGCAAACCCAAACTAACTGCAATCGCAAATGCGTTTGTTAATGCCTTGAAAGCTGCACCCTCTTTATGCATATCAATAAATATTTCGCCAAGAGTTCCATCCTTATACTCTCCAGTATGAAGGTAAACATTGTGCCCACCAATCTTTGCCTTCTGAATATAACCCTCTCGCTTGTTAGGTAAACGTCGTCTTTGGGCTATATATCTAGTAACAACTTTCTGTGCCAATGGTTTAGCGTCTGGACTTGGAAGAGCCTCTGCCATTGCCTCAATTGCCTGTTCGGCACTGACAAGTCCATCGGCCAGTAATTCATCCTCTTGGACATCTACTTTGAGAACCGTCCCTGACATCAAAGGCTGACTGAGTTTGGAACCATCTCGATAGAGAGCATTTGCTTTAATCATAGATCTCCAAGAATCCATATAGGCCTGTTTGATATCCTCAATAGTTGATTCATGCGGCATATTGATTGTTTTTGAAATTGCACCAGATATGAAGGGCTGAGCTGAGGCCATCATGCTGATATGTGCACTCCAAGAAATCGAACGGGTACCATATTGTCCGCACTTGTTTGCGCAGTCAAATACAGCTAAATCTTTCTCCTTCATATGGGGGGCTCCTTCGATTGTCAATCTTCCAAATATATAGTCGTTGGCTGCAGTTATCTGTTCCTGTGTATAACCGAGATGACTTAAAAGATCGAACCGCAAATCTTCAAGATGAGACTCTTCCACACGTAATTTTGACGTGCAGAAATCACTACCCACAGACGAAGGAGTAACGAGCAACCCAAGTGATGTGAAACTATCTATTTGGGATTCCAAAGAGTCTATGATATTAGGCGTCAGACCCTTTGTCTGTAATGACTCTCTATTAATCTCGGGAGACTCCTCAAACGTACCTGAGCCTATAACATATTTCACAATTTCATCTGTCTGAGTATCGTCGTAACCTAAACGTTTCAGAGCAGGTGGAACTGATTGATTGATTATTCTCAGCATCCCGCCTCCTGCCAAAGTCTTGAATTTTACTAGAGCAAAATCTGGTTCAATGCCAGTAGTGTCACAATCCATCACAATACCTATAGTACCTGTCGGTGCAATTACAGTGGATTGTGCATTCCGGAAACCGACCTTCTCACCTAGCTCTATTACCTGATCCCAACAATCCTTTGCTGCGGTGAGTAAATATTCAGGACAATAATTAGGATCTATACCCTTGGGTTTAACTGTAAGGCCCTCATATTCATCATCTGATGAATTGTGGGCTGCACGTCTATGATTGCGCATAACACGGAGCATATTCTCCTTGTTTTGTTCATATCTTGGGAAAGGCCCTTTTACAGATGCCATTTCAGCGCTGGTCTTGTACGAAACACCACCTAATACAGAGGTCAATGCTCCGCAAATAGCAGACGCTCGATTGTCATCGTATGGTATCCCCATACGCATCAAAAGTGAACCTATATTGGCATATCCTAATCCTAAGGTTCTGTAATCATAACTCCTCCTTGCAATTTCCTCAGACGGGAACTGAGCCATCAGAACTGATATCTCAAGTGCAATGGTCCAAAGACGAATCGCGTGACTATACGCTTCAGTTTGAAATTGACTAGTATCTTGATCGTAGAACTTAACAAGATTAAGGCTTGCTAGATTACATGCAGTGTCATCCAAGAACATATACTCTGAGCAAGGGTTGCTGCCGTTAATCTTGCCATCTGATGAACAAGTATGCCATTCATTAATGGTCGTGTCATACTGTAATCCAGGGTCTGCACATGACCACGCTGCACGTGCTATACTGTCCCAGAGATCATTTGCGGGCAAAGTCTTGCAAGGACTAGGATTACGACCCGCTTCTTCGGCATCCTCGAGTTCTGTTCTCCAATACAGATTCCAGTCCTTTTCTCCAATCACAGCTTGCATGAAATCATTACTAACCCTTACTGAATTATTACTATTCTGACCTGAAACTGTTGCGTATGCATCACCTTCCCAATTAGTGTCATACGTGTCCATCTCAATATGTGTAAAGCCTTGCTCTCCCAGTTCTAGTACGCGTGCAATTAGATTCTCTGGAATATAGGCTTTCAAGGCCAAACTAATAGACCTTGCAAGAGATTTATTGACAGATTGATTAAAACGAGTTTCTTCCTCGGGGTGAGCCTGAATTGCAGCAAGTATCTCATTACCATGATTTTGAAGATGTTTAGAACCTGCGACCAACGCTGCAACTTTCTCTTCTTCAGTTAACTTCCAATTAATGAAATTCTCAATGTCTGGATGATCCATATCTAGAGAGACCATTTTAGCAGCCCGTCGTGTAGTTCCACCAGATTTTATCGCTCCTGCTGCACGATCTCCTATTCTTAAGAAAGACATCAAACCTGATGACATGCCCCCTCCAGAGAGAGGTTCGCCATCCCCTCTAATCCTAGAAAAATTACTACCAGTTCCCGAACCAAACTTGAAAAGGCGTGCTTCACGTGTCCAGAGATCCATTATTCCTCCCTGATTCACCAAATCATCTGATACTGATTGAATAAAACAAGCATGAGGCTGTGGATGCTCATAAGCATTGATCGATCTCTCTAAATCGCCAGTTTCAGGATTAACAAAATAATGGCCCTGAGCTGGGCCTTCTATACCGTATGCCCAATTCAAACCTGTGTTGAACCATTGGGGTGAATTTGGAGAAACCATCTGGAAAGCAAGCATATAGCACATTTCATCGTAGTACGACCGTGCATCTTTCTCACTTGCAAAGTAACCATGCTTCCAGCCCCAATAAGTCCAAGTGCCTGCTAAACGTCTAAATGTTTGCTTACCATCAACTTCCTCCCCTGTTCTTTTAGATTCAGGCAAGGACTCTAGAACTTTGGTATCTGGAACACTCTTCTGAAGCCAAGACGGAACATCAGACTCCTTGACTTTTCTTAATTTCTTTGGGACTCCCGCTTTACGGAGGTACTTCTGGGCAAGCACATTAGCCGCTACTTGGCTATAGTTGTCTGGTAGATTAACATTTTCCATCGAAAAAGCCACTGTTCCATCAAAATTCCTAATCTGAACATCACGCTTCTTCCAATCTAGTTTCTGAAAGGGATCTTTACCTGCGTCTGTAAATTTGCGTTCTATTTTAAGTCCGTTTACCTTAGCTGGCAATCAGGCCACCCCCAAGGGTGGCGAAAATGGGTCAAATGACAAAAATATTCGATTTAATTTCACGGTTTCCTGCCATTGAGGTACTGTATAATAAACGTTACATAGTACCTAAAAAAAAGTATTATTGCCATTTTTGTAGTTAGTACCACCCGAAAAAAGTCAAAAAAATGGTAGAACCTACCAAAAATGATGTGCTGGTTCCACTGTATTAAACAATAAAAAGAGACAATTACTTAATTCGTCATTTTACGTAATAATCTAATTTTAGATTCAATTACTGCCTATGGTCTCTCTCCAGTCCAAACCAACAGTCCTTCGGCCTATTTTACAAACTGGTGGAAAGACACGTTTATGAATGGAAAGTTTGATTAAACTATCTATTCTTTTGATAGTATCTAAATCTATGCCTGTTTTAGACGATAGGCTTTTAAAAGAGAATTGACGCTCAATTCCTAATAATATTTGATCCAAGGTCGAATAATCTATTCCTAATTCATCTTCATCTGTTTGACCATCCCATAGCTCTGCTGTAGGCTTTCTTCCGAGGATTTCCTTAGGTACGCCTAAAATTTCAGCCAAAAGATAAACTTGTGATTTGTAAAGATCTCCTATAGGCAATAAATCAGAAGCACCATCTCCCCATTTAGTATAGTAACCTACCAAAAGCTCTGATTTGTTTGATGTGCCGATAACTAAAGATCCTGAATTGAATGCTTCTCCATAAAGAAATGTCATCCTTACACGTGAATGGAGATTGCCCTCTGAGGATTGGGAGGAAAAAGAATCGGTTGAATCTTTGAAAGTCTTTACCACTTTTGAAATATCAATCTTTGAAGTTTGAATCTTAAGGGATCTTGCATGATCTGATGCCAAGGTAACTGACTCAGTTTCAACAAATGGCAGAATCAATCCTTTGACATTGTCACTTCCCAAAGCTGAAACAGCTAGAGCAAGAGTTGTTGCCGAATCAACTCCTCCAGACAAGCCAATTACAACTCCTTTGGCCCCAGCCTCCTTCACTCTAGTCTGAATGAATTTCTCAATTATCTTCTGAGTATCTGGGAGAAGTTTCACATCTACTTCATCAAGTAGGTCTTATTGAAATTTAGTAGTAAAATCTATTATTAATGGGTCTAAATGACCATTATGCATTTGGCAATGGGTCAGGCCCCTGTTGTTCTTGGTGATATTGAAAAGAATCTAGAGAAGATGGAAGACCTAATACAGGAAGCCCAAAAGAGCAATGAAGTCAAAATAGACCTAATCGCTTTCCCAGAATTGTTCATTACAGGATACAATCTACGTGACAACTATAGCAAAGTTGCTGAGAACATACCTAGCAATGGAAAGGCACAGTCTGGAATGTGTGCGCTTGCAAAGAAATATGATATACACATAGCAACGGGAATTGTAGAAAAAGCTGGGAAATCATTATTCAACACGGCGATTTTAATTGGCCCTGAAGGCCATATTGGACATTATCGAAAACAATTTCTTCCTAATTTTGGTCCGTTTGAAGAAAAATTATTCTTTGGTCAAGGAAACCAGACTCCAGTTTTTGAAACGCCTTTTGGAAAAATAGGAATACAAATCTGTTATGATCTTTTCTTCCCAGAGACATCAATGGGACTAGCGCACAAAGGCGCTGAACTTATACTGAATTTAGCTGCAAGTCCAACTACTTCAAGGCCACTTTTCCATAGAGTACTTCCTGCAAGAGCAATAGAGACAACTTGCTTCTATGCCTACGTAAACAATGTCGGTACTCAAGGAAGCCTTACTTTTGCAGGTGAATCTGTGGTCGTAGATCCAAGAGGGAAAACAATTGCAGAGATACCGGCATTTGATGAAGGAGTCGTTGTTTGTGAGATTCCACTTGAAGAGCTTACTTCTTACAGAGATGCAAGACCTGTTCTCAGGGATTACAAAAAGTAAGTTCTTATTATCGAGGCTTAATCGGACCTTTCTATGTTTGATGTAGCTGTGGTTGGGCAAGGGCCTGCTGGGGGAATGACTGCCCTACGTCTAGCAGAGGCTGGGCACTCAGTAGTTGCATTCGATCGTAAGAAACGTGTGGGAGACCCCATTCACTGTGGAGAGGGCCTAGGAAAAATAGCCCTTAAACACACTAATTATCCTGTTGGAGACTGGGCAATAAGGGAAGTTAAAGGAAACAGAATAAGAATGCCAAATGGAAAATCAGTTGGCTTAATGTCTCCTGGATACTCCATACATCGTTGGGGGCTTGATAGCAAAATATCTGATGATGCTGTAGCTGCTGGTGCAGAAAGGCATGAAGGTCTAAAAATTACAAAAGTTACCAAAGAAAGTGGATACTGGAATCTGTTCTCAAAAAACGAAAAAGTCGCTGAAGCCAAACAACTTGTTATCGCAGAAGGTAGAGTTCCAAATATAGTCACACAGGTAGGTCTAAAGGGTAATGATAAATTGAGACTTTTGCCTGGACTTCAGTACAAATTCAGGACCAAAGACGTTGATTTTCCTGATACGGATTACTTTGATTTCTATATAGATCCAATATATGCAAACGGTTACATTTGGGTATTTCCCAGAGATGATATATTCAATGTAGGGATTGTTGCTACTAATGGTGCTAAAGAAGGATTAGAATACTTCTGTAAGGAACACATGAATGTCAATCCAGACAAAAGAATACTAAATGAGTTAGGAGACAAACAGAACGGTGGGCTTATCCCAAGAGATGGACCTATACCTCAATTCTCGACAAAAGACGCTTACGTTGTAGGTGATTCTGCTGGCCTTACAAATCCAATAACCAAAGGTGGCGTTCATGTTGGTATGCTATCAGGAGAATATGCTGCAATTGCGATACGCAACGAATTGGGAAGTGGAAAATTAGTTCCTCCCTCGCATGCAGTAAACTGTCATGAATTAAGAGGACTATACTGGGAAAAAGCCGGAATGGCTTTACATCCTGAACTAGAATCTCACATTTGGTATGATAGAATACTGAAAAGACAACCATGGACTAAACAAAAATTTGTTGACCAATCTAAACTAATCTATTCACTGGATAAAAGAGTTTTGAATTTGATAGGAGAAATATATGATGGGAGAAACTATTCTGACTTACCGTGGTTCAAAATGTTTGCCGTTTTATTGAGGAATCCAGATTTATTTCCAATGGCAGGCAAATTGCTGAAAATTAAAGCTAGTCTCAAGGTTACTGAAACCTATGGTTGGTAAGATAATGAGAAACTATCTACAAACGATAGCTATCTGCCTTATCCTATGCGTGAGCAGCCTTTCGGGATGTGTTGAGGACAAAAGAGTAACTCTACCTCCTGCTGAAGAAACTCCGCTCCCTAATGGCGTTTTTGTTACCGGCCCTGATGGGCTAGGAATAGAAGAAGAAGCGATTCCCATGAGTTTTGTATTCAGTAATGT
>CAZMPT010000008.1:20854-22124 GCA_964568285.1 uncultured archaeon
ACAAGTGCACCAGATGGGACTGTCTACCTACCTCCTCGTGTTTCAACTCCAGCAATTATTTTCTCCAAAGATAATGGCCTTACCTGGGAAGAGCGTACTATGGGAGAGGATGTAGGAACTCCAAATCCTCGTAAAAATGGTGAAGTTGCTACAGATACAGAATCAAATGCATACAACGTCTGGGTAGGTAGTGATCAAGGTGTCTACATGTCGCGAAGTACTGATTCAGGCAACACATGGGAGCAAACAAGTACCAGAATCAGCCCCGTAGAGGTAATTTCGGCAACATTCCCTCACACTTCTGCTGGAGATCCTGGACGAATTGCAATTACATATCTTGGAAGCGAAAATGCCAGTTCACTAGGCCAACCTAATATCGATGGAGAAGCTTGGGACGGGAACGCCCACTATGCACCATCGAACGTTAGCCACTATCTCTACGTCACCTATAGTCTGAATGCGTTAGATCCTGAGCCTGTTTTTAACACGCACAGAGTCTCACCTGATCCAGTTCAAGTTGGTAGTATATGTTTGAACAGTGGAGATTGCAGAGACATAGGTGGTTCAAACCGTAATCTTCTGGATTTCAATGATTTGCATATAGATTTGGAGGGGCGCGTGTACATTGCCTTCGCTGATGGATGTACTGGAACATGTGCAAGCGGAAATGATACTACTCCTGAAAATTCTAGAGACAGACTAGGGTCTGTATATTACTTAGGAAATGGACCTAGTCTCTATGAGTCGGTTGGAGATTTGACAGAATTTTATCCACCTGAAGAAAGTAATCCTGAGGAAAATTCATTACTTCCAATATTTTTTGTTGGAATGTGCGTTCTACCAAGTTCATTCAGACGATTTAGACTATAATCTTCGCCTATGATTGAATCCTACAATTGCTAGAACTGAAACTATTGGCATCAAGATATTAGAAAATTCAGGAATTTCTGTATCATACCAATTAATTTCATCATCCTTTTCTATTGCTGCCACCACATCCAGATATCCGTCAAAATCTAAATCTACTACAAAAATGTCTGATACCTTGTCTACATTAGTAGCTATATTTGTAGCACTCCACCCTGCATCTGGGGTGCCATCATTAGTATATAATTTAATTTTATCTCCATCACTTGCTGCGCATAGCACATCAATATCACCATCGTAATCGAAATCAACTGTAACTATTGATATCGGACCATTTGGTGTGCCAATAGAATGCGCAACCCAATTAGCTCCATCAGGCGATCCATCATTAACAAACCAAGAA
>CAZMPT010000009.1:0-5575 GCA_964568285.1 uncultured archaeon
TCCATAGCGGACAAATCCAATGGTGGAGAAACGAACCAATCATCTTGGTTTGGTTCTGGTGTGAATTTTGGACAACCTGTATCGCTTAGTTCCCAAGAACAGTCTCCGTCACTGTTACTCTTGTACCAACCATTTTGTGCAAAAGATGCCAATGAGGATTTTCCTTCGTGGTATACAGAACCGACTGTCTTGTTGAGACTGCCTCCATTATCAGCACAGTCCTCAGAAACACCCTCGGCCCAACCACAACCGTCACCATCCCAGTCGTAACTGGAAGCTCGGTGATAATTATAATAATCCAAACTGGGCGAGTTAGCATGGGAACTGGGTGCCTTCTCATCTCCAAAAGTGATTGAAGGACCTATTTCATCATCAGGATGTTCACCATTTTCAATCCACTTTCCAACACCAACATCTGCTTGAACGTAGTTGTTAGGTGCACCTTGGTCACCTGTGTGTGTCACCTCGGCTACAATCCTATCCATTCCAGCACTTGTGAATATAACTGCCCGTGCTTTATTCGTATCTAATCCATCATAAGCACGTTGATGTGCATCATTAGTCTTATTGAAGGTAAATACTACACTCTCACCAGGTTGGATTGAATCAGCTATGTGCATAGGGTGTCCCTCTGGGAAAGCCCTAGTATCGAACGTGCTGTCGAACAAAACCTGACCAAACTGGTTCTTGAGTTTTAGATGAACTGAAGTACTTGCCTGTGGAAGCATTCCATAGTTGGTTACAGTTATCCTCAAATCTACCTCAACCATAGCTTCAACAGATCTCCAATACTGAACGTGGTTTGGTATATCTACACCACCAATTCCAATATCAACATTCTGTGTCTGTTCCTTTGTTACTTCCATCCATGAAAGAACTGTTGCAAAGAAATCAGCTCTGTCTTCTCTCTTGTTGAACACACCAATCTCATCTGCAAACATGAAAGCCTTGTGAGTCTGGGCAACTATGGCTCCCTCTATAGGGAACTGAACTGCGTGATACTCATGACCATCTGCTGCACCCTTACGAGCATCCATCCAGAATGCTCCGGTAGCAGTATTGTCAAATGCCTTGTTTCCGCAAGGCCTGTCCAAATAATGAACTCCTGCGGTATCTGTTGCATATTCCTTACCTTCGAAGATAGAACCACTTACACCCTTCATTGGGTTAGATGTTCCACCAACAACAATGTATGAGGAATAATAAGTGTCTGAGTGCATGTAATTATTCTGGAAAGAACCTGCATTTGCATCAAACCAGTCACTCATCTGAGTTGAGACGAACATATTTCTGTTATCTGTACAGAAGGAATCCTCACTGCCACAATCTCCATCGAGATAATCTGATAGAACTGCCTGTTCACCACCTGACAGAATGTTAGTATTCCATCCTGAATACCAAATTACAACCTCATAGTCGTCGACCAAAGAAAGTCCGGTATCTCCACTGGGAAGCTCCTTACTCGTTCCACCCCATCTTCCTGCACGGAAAACATCGTATGAATAACCGCCATCATTCAAGGCAGTCGCGATGTGGGAAGCTTCAAGCCATGGTCCTGACATCCAATTCTCTGCGTCATCATCAACCAACAAGACCTTAGCATCTCCAGGATCTTGCCTAGCTGGCGAAAAAGCTCCATCAGCCATAGTATAGACTGGCATCTCCATACCTGGAACTGCCATATTGGCCTCACTAATGGCCTCGACTTTACCCTGTGATTCAGACATCAAGGCCTCACCTAGAGTGATACCCTCTGTGATGTTATTTTCTTGCTCTTGCTCTTCGTTGGAACCTGAGGCGACCAGCGTAAAACTACTGAAAGCCAACAGAACTACAACGAATATTGCTGTCATCTTCCCCATAAGGGAGGCTGACTTTGGTACGTTTGCATTCATTTTTGCACACCTTCTCGTTTTGTCCTAATACCGTACTATCGAAATAGAAACGGTCTACCATCATTGACAAGGGCTTAATAAAATAAATCCCAGTTTTTTACAAACTAATATAAAAACTTACTGGTTTCTATTTTGGACATTGAAATTAGCTCTTCTTGACATCGAAAACCATCATAGATGTAGTTGGTGAATAAGGATGCACTTCTCTTCTCATAGTACATTCAAACCCAGATCCAAAAAGAAACATTACGTCGTTACTCTGATTTTTTGGCAAAATACAGTAAAGATGTATTGTTCCCCCAGTCTTCAGAAAGGGAAGAAGTAACTTGATGTAATCAAGAGATTTGGTTGGATTGTTCATTATTATTCTGTCATACTCACTCAGATTATCCACAACATCCTCTATCCTAGAACAAAAAAAATCATAATCAGATTCGGGAACTTGGTTCAAACTGAAATTCCCTCTTGCCCATCTCTCAGAATCTGGATTAGCATCAACTGCCGTAACTCGTCCTCCACTTTTAGACAAAGTAACTGCAAAAGGTGCTGCACCAGCGAAAGCATCCAAAATTTTCTCACCAGATTTAACCAAACGAGACAAACGCTGCCTTTCCATGGACAGTCGTGGAGAAAAATAAACCTTTGATATGTCTAATCTAAATTTTAGGCCATTTTCTTTGTGAATTGTAACAAAACCAGATTCACCCCCTATAAGCTTCAGTTTTCGAATTCTATACTCGCCCTCGACTCCCAAATCCATAGCAACTTTTGTTACATTCGGATTAGCTTGTATTAGAGCTGTGGCGATAGTCTCTGAAAATTTGTGTATCGACTCTGGCAATCTAACAATTGCTATTTCACCAAATATATCAAACGCACGCGGGGCAACTTCTTGAATCTCCCTTGGCAATCTTCTCCTGTAGTCCCTTGAAGACTTGATAGCAGGAATACCTTCTAAATCAACCAATTCGCCATCAACAATAAAATTCAATGGCCAAAGAATGAAACCGTCTTCCTTGATAGGTAGAAAATCTGTGTTCAGCGCATCTATAGATTCTAGAAAATCTTTCGCATTCTGAGCCTCACTTTCACTAATCTTAAGGTGCTTTATCAATCTATAGAATCTCTGTAGGATTCTGCATCCAATAATCCCTTAATTTCCCCATGGGGCTTCATCACTACCATCCAGCCAAATTCATACGGAGACTCATTTACCAATTCAGGTGACTCCTCCAATTTTTCATTGATAGCTGTAATCTTACCAGATATAGGTGCATAGATATCACTGGCTGCTTTAACAGATTCTGCAACTGCCATAGCTTCATCCTTGGAAAACTGATCCCCTACTTCAGGTAATTCTACGAAAACAACATCAGAAAGTGAATCCTGAGCGTGGTCAGTGATTCCCACTTTTATCTTTCCATCCTCTTGGACAAAAACCCATTCATGGCCTTTAGTGTAACTCAAATTGTCTGGGACTTCACTCATAAGAATGGCAGTCGCACCACGCGACCATTTAAGTGGTTACCGCGTACATCTACAGTTACATTAGAATTGAGCGGAATATCAAGATAGGCTAAACCAATTCCCTTTTTGAGAGACGGTGATAGAGAACCACTGGTTAAGGAGGAAATTGGTTTTCCTTTATAGTACACTCGGAAGCCTGGCCTTATAACTCCCCGATCCTCAAGTATTATTCCACACAATTTAGGGCTTGATTCTGATTTCTCAGAGAGCAATGCTTCTTTGCCAATAAAATCATGATTCCAGTCAATAACCCAAGAATAACCAGTCTCCATACTTGTCTGTGTACCATCAAAATCCTGTCCAGATAACAAAAAGCCTTTCTCCAGACGTAACGTGTCTCTAGCTCCTAGACCTACCGGTTCAGCCCCCATATCTATCAATGATTCCCAATGAAATGCAGCTTCACTGTATGGACCTATAATCTCACAGCCTAATTCACCAGTATAGCCTGTACCACTGATGATTGTATCGCCATCTCTTACCGAAGTAAATGGACTAACTGAAGTGTTTTGGTGTTGGCCTAGTAATCTAGGTGTGTCTGGCCCTTGTAAGGCCAAACAGAAAAATTCATTAGAGAAGTCCTCTATTTTAACGTCAAATTTAGCGGAATTTTCAAGAAGCCAAGGAAAAATTGTACTAATCATCGAAGCGTTAGGAACTACCATATATTCTTCAGATGAAAGAGTGTAAACTATCACATCATCTATTATCTTTCCCTCATGATTTAGAATATGGCAGTAGCGGCAGTCGTTCTCTTTCTGACGATTCATATCCCAAGTTGTGACATATGATAAAAAATCAATCGTTTGCCTTCCCCTAACAAATATTTGACCCATGTGTGAAACGTCAAATATACCAGCATTTTCTCTTACAGATTTATGTTCAGCTATGATACCTTTGTACTGAATTGGCATTTCCCATCCAGCAAAATTTGCCATTTTAGCCCCAAGTTTCAGATGATGACTGAACAAGGCTGTATGATTGAGACTCACTCGGACCACAGATAGAAAGGTCTCCAAAAACCCTAGGGCGGCAATCTTATATGGGAACTCATTTGAACTGAATTGTGACTTCTTCTGAAGATGAACAATTGCAAGAGAATCATGAAGACGATGATGAAAGTAATGAAGAGTCTGAAAAGGGAAAAACAAAAGATAAACCGACTGAAGAAGGTATGAATCTAAGAGTTACATTGCCTTACAAACCGAAAGGCGAGATGTTTGGTGTAGCTGAGACATTTCAGGGAGGATCAAGACTTCAAGTTATTTGTGAAGATGGTGTGAGACGGATGGGTAGAATACCTGGTAAATTAAGGAGAAGAATGTGGGTTAGAGAAAACGATCTTCTAATTGTAGTTCCATGGTCTTTCCAAGATAGCAAAGCTGATGTAAAATTCAGATATACTCCTACTCAAACTGCTAACTTAAAACGTAGAGGAAAGATACCTGAAATATTAGATATCTACTGATAATGCGAGATAAAATTCAAGATATAGATTGGGCTCTAAGCAAAATAAAAAACTCCAGTGAAGGCCAAGAATGGAGAAAGACTGTCGATGACGTCTTTGATGAAGCCACCTTGAAAAACATACAACAGCTTTTCAGCAGAGGAATTATTGCAACCATAGAAAATATAATTGCAACAGGAAAGGAGGCTAATGTATTCAGAGCAAAGACGTTCGATGGCAAAAACAGAGCTGTGAAAATATACAGACTTAATACAGCAACCTTTCGTAAGTTGAATAAGTACATCGAAGGTGACCCAAGATTCAAGAACATTGGAAATAGCCACCGAGATAGAGTATTCACATGGGCCCAGAAAGAATACAAGAATTTACATGCAATGAAAGCAGCTGGTGCAGAAGTACCAAAACCTTATCACGTGCATAAAAACATTATTATTATGCAATATATGGGATGGAGATACAGACCTTATCCTTCAATAAAGGAATTACCTCCTCAGAATCCAACCGATTTCCTTGATGTTTTGATTGATTCCATCAAAGCTTATCGTTCTAAGAAACTAAGTCACGGTGATTTGAGTGAATACAATATTCTAAACGTAAGAGAAAAGCCATTTATCATTGATGTAGGACAAACTGTTCCAGAGGGGCATCCCATGTATGATGAATTACATGAAAGAGACATGAAAAA
>CAZMPT010000009.1:5675-8682 GCA_964568285.1 uncultured archaeon
GAGATTACGTTGGTAGATCAAAAAAAAGATTAGGAACTGTAAGAGGAAGATTGATAGGCAAGGAAGGTAAAACAAGGCATATTATAGAGGATATGACTGGATGTAATCTGGCAATTCAGGGACATACTGTTGCAATAATCTCTGATCTCAAGGGATTAGAGTCTGCAAAGGTTGCTGTCTCTATGGTCCTAGGTGGATCAGAACACGGTTCCGTCTACAAATACTTAGAAGGATTCAGAAGAAGAAATAGGTGACTTTGAATGCACTGTTTCATAAAGCTTACTGCTTAATTTTATATAATTGCCATGTCTGCGGAGCTTACAATTTGTGCAGATTTTTTGATTCTGCAAGTTTTGTATAGGTGAAAATAATGAAAATGAAAGAATATCCGGAAAACGGCCCTAGTCTCCACTCAATTTTGAACTACATGGAGCAAGGTGAATAAAATGAAAATAACCTTTCTAGGAGTTGGTGAAGGTTTTGACGAAAACAACACACATACTTGCATATTAGTGGAGGCCGCAGGTAGAAGAATGCTAGTAGATTGTGGGGGAACCGCACCTCCCTCAGTTTGGCATAAATCTGAAAGACCAGATTATCTAGATGGAATATTTATATCTCATTTTCACGCAGACCATGTTTTTGGTCTACCTGGTTTAATGATGCGTATGCAAGAAGATGGTAGAACTAGGCCGTTCTATCTTTTTGGACCTGTTGGCACTCAGAGAAATGTAGAGAGACTTATGGAAGTAGCATATCCATCTATGGTAGCCAACTTGCCTTTCACTTTACGTTTCAGAGAACTACAGAGATCTCATAGGTGGGATGACTGGAATCTAAGAGTCGTAAATACTAGACATTCTATTCAGAACTTAGGCCTTAGACTTGAGGCTGGAAGCCCAACGAAGGTATTCTGCTATTCTGGTGATGGAATGTTCACGCCGACTGCATCCAAACTGTATACCAATGCTGACCTATTGGTTCATGACGCGTACACTGAAGACGGTACTGTGAAAAATTTCAGAAAAGAAACTATTACTATCGGAACAAAGACACATTGTTCAATGCAACAGCTAGAAAGACTAGATGACATGGCAAGACCCAAGAAAATAGCACTGATTCATGTCAATAGGACGTTACGTAAACAAAAAGATGATCTTCTTAAAAAGTACAAGAAAAGAAGATGGATAATGCCAGAAGCTGGTGATGTGATAAATCTTTAGATGCACAAACTTGTACAGACAATCAGATTCGAGTCAGCACGGAAACTTACAAAATTACCTAGGAACCATCCATGTTCTAACTTATATGGATTAGCATTCAAGTTAGAAATACATGTAAAAGGAAATGTCAATCCGAAAACTGGTTTTGTAGTTGATTTTTCCGATATTGAGAGGATTTTCGAGCCGCTGAAAGAAAAACTAGATCATAATTATCTAAACGATATCGAAGGACTGGAAAACCCAACTAGCGAGATTTTAGTTGAATGGATATGGAATAATTTGGAATCTAACGTTAGTAATCTGTCTAAATTGGTACTTTGGGAAAATGAGACATCAAGAGTTGAATATAGTAAAGATTAATCTCTGCGCTTAATAAATATGGAAATTACAGCCATGGACAATAGGGTAATAATAGGTCCAGAAGATGTTAACAATGGTTCTTCTTCATCAAAAGAATCAACTCCGATTACAACTGTAACTTGACGGGAAACCGAATCTGAACCTCCGAATGAATCAGTGGCTGTAAGCGTTATCAAATGTATACCATCACTTAGGAATACTTCCGTAAAGAAATTAGGTGTTGTATAAAGTTCCCCATCCAGACTACTCGACCAAGTAAATACCAACTCATCACCATCTGGATCTGAAGAACCCTGCGAAGATAGTTGGATAGGCTTGTCAGTATTGTACTTCAAACCAACCTGTGGGGACAGCATTACTGCAACCGGGTTGCCATTATTTTGTGCTTCGGCCACACTTATTGAAACAGTATCACCTGACGAAGAACGGACGCCTTCATCATCCTCAACATTCAAAGTAACTGTATAATCTCCAGTCGATTCAAAGTAATACTCAACCCAAGAATCGATTATCCAATCGGTTTCTTTCCCATCACCAAAATTAAATTGATACTTGGCTACATTAGAATCATCTGATGAAGAATTACCTGAGAGGATAAACTTATCATTCACATTCACTTCATAAGAACTAGATTCCAGACTAGCTGTTGGTCTCCTATTAGCTCCATCATTTGTTACCTCGACTTCAATTGAATATATCTCAGAAAAATTGAACCCATCGAAGGAACGTGCCTCTATAGTATAACGTCCATTAAGATCCTGACTACTATTCCAAGCCCATGCCCAATTCTGATAGCCGTTTGCCTTTTCCCATATATTAGGTAAAACTCTAACTTCCACATAATCCACAACATTGTTATCACTAGCTGTACCCTTGACCACAACCAATCCTGAAACTACAGCATTCTGATAAGGCTCAGTTATGAAAACCAATGGTAGTTGATAATCTGAGAACTCACCAACCTGAACCGTAGTCTGTAACTCTTGGTTTGAAACATCCTCATCTTGAGGAGTTACTCCTTGAACACGAGCCTTGAGAGAATGGATTCCTACCTCAGCCACCCACTTAGCCTGAACATTAACTGCATTCTCAGAGCTTAATTCCTCAGTGCTATCAACGGTCGCAAATAGAATATCATCACTAAAAAATTCAACATTGTAATTACGTGCAGGACCTGGACCCTGATTAACAACTCTAGCAGTTACTGAAACTTCTTGACCTTCGAGGATTGAACTAGGAACTACCAATTCCTCAATTACAAGATCTGGAAGATCTGTAAAAGATGCAATCGTTAGTTCACGTTCCGTTGCTCTCATATCATTTAGTGTATAAACGACTGCAACTGGTATGGCTTCATTGAAAGAAGGAGCCTCGATATCGAATTCCAGCGTAGGGAAACTAGTTGCAATGGAACCTGCATCCAA
>CAZMPT010000009.1:8782-12590 GCA_964568285.1 uncultured archaeon
TCGACAGCTCGCAGAAGATCTTGTTCATCTCCTGAACCTCCATCAAGCGCTATTACACCTGCAAGATTGGCTTGGGGAGCAACACCAGCATATGTTCCACTAGCGCCTCCAGTACCGGCAGCTATTCCTGCACAATGGGTGCCATGACTTCCTGAATCATGGGGCTGCTCATCAGGATATTCCTTGTCCGTATTGGCATTGTAAAAAGCGAGCATCCCATCTGAATCAACTGCAATCTTTGGGTCATCTGTATTAGGATTGTCATCTAAATCATCTAAAGATTCATGATCGAAGTCAACACCAGTATCTAGAATTGCGATAGTTGTGCCTTCTCCTCTGAAACCAAAATCATTCCAAATAGTGTTTGCACCTATCGAATCTACACTGTTGTCCAATGAGGGATAGAACAGAACATCTGCTTCTAACCATATCAATCCTGACAAAAATGTTACCTCCGGAACACTTGCAATTGGAAGAAGAAATCCAAAAGTATCAAAACGTGGGAAGCTAGAAGTTACTTCACCTCCTATTTTCTCAACAAAAAGGTGATGATTGTAATCAAGATTTTGAACTTGAGCAACCAGACTGATTTTACCATTTGGAGCTGGTGCTAAGCCCAATTCTTCAGATCTATGTGGTTCCTCATAAACCAATTTAAGTCGAGGGTCAACTAAGTGGATAGTCTCATCAGGTAGTGTTTCCAAACTATCTGTCGGCTGGGCAAAAGGACTAAGAACTATCAGGAGAAAAAACAGAGAAACCAGATAATGTGTGATTTTGGTCAACAAGGTTCTTACAGAATGACCAATAAAAGAATATGGCGCCCAGACCGGGATTCGAACCCGGGTTTGAAGCTCCGCAGGCTTCTGTGATTCCAAGCTACACCATCCGGGCGCAAGAGCGCACTAACGGCCTTTCTTAAAGACTGACACATTGACCACTTTCCTTATATCTCAGGCTTTTTGCGAATCATGGCACAAGTTGTTATTGTGATGGGGTCTGCAACAGACAGACCAATAGCAGATAAGGCTGAGAAAATACTTGATAAATTTGGAATAGAATACGAGACTTTTGTTGCATCAGCTCACAGAACTCCTGATAGAGTTGTTGAAATCGTTAGAAAAAGTGAAGCGGACGTATTCATAGCATTAGCTGGCCTTTCAGCCGCACTACCTGGAGTCGTTGCTGCTCATACCCTCAAACCAGTGATAGGAGTTCCATGTGCTTCTAGCAGCTCTCCAGCAAATCTTGATTCTTTACTATCCGTCGTGCAGATGCCTCCTGGAGTTCCTGTCGGCGGTGTGGGAATAGGAAGAGGTGAGAATGCAGCCCTTTTAGCATCTAGAATAATAGCTGTCGCAGATAGCAACATAGGCGATAAACTAGAGCAATATCGAAAGGAACTAGAGAAAAAGACGATTGATTCTAATTAATCCTCAAAAGCATTAGCACCTATCATAGGGACAAAAGCTACTCCTGGACGTCGTGAAACTGAAATGCCCTGAGAAGTGCGCTCTATTGTCAGTAATTCTTGTGCTACACGCCCTCCAACCGGAATAACCATTAATCCTCCTATTTCCAACTGGTCAACAAGTGGAGTTGGAACACGTGGTGCCCCACAAGTAACCATTATTTTTTGGTAAGGTGAATTGTCAAAAAATCCACGTGAGCCGTCGCCATTAACTACAGTAACATTATCAAAATCCTCCAGATTCTCGCAAGCCAATTCGTAAAGATACATTATTCTCTCTATAGTGGTCACCTGAGATGCCATTCTAGATGCAACTGCTGCATGATATCCACATCCACTTCCTACCTCCAGAAGATTGTCCGTCTCTCTTATATTTAATTCTTCAAGCATCATTGCAACCATATGAGGTGCTGAGATCGTTTGACCTTGGCCTATTGAAAGAGGAGTATCATCATAGGCCAAATATTTGTCAGAAGTTCTAACAAAATTCTCTCTGTTAACCTTCTCCATGGCCTTCCGAACCTCCACTGTTCTTAGATAACCTTCACGTTCAAGATAATCCAACAGCCTTGTTCGCGAATTGATATCTCTGGTCACTATTTCCCACTATTTTGGAGGCGGTGGCGCCCAATGGTACCACAATCCAAGCATGTAATTGTCTTCCAACCTTTAGATGAAATACGATTCGTAGAATTTTTAGAAGTCATAAAGGCATTACAATTCCGACAAATCTTGATACGCTGTGATTTATTCAGCCTCTGATTATATCGTTTTCCGATAAGTCTAGCAAGTTCAATAAGCCTTTTAGATTCTTCAATGTCGCCGCTCTTAGAACTTTCTTCAGCTAAAACAAACAAACGTTCTATACGCTCACGGGCAAGTTTTTCTTGACCCTGTGTTCGACGGCCTACACGTTTTGACACAAAGGGCTATACGTCAGTCTTTTTTTAACACCCTCCTTAAGTAACAAAGAATAATGATAAGCGATTATTTTTCTTGGGGCACGCCATGGGAACTCTATTTTCACATCCTTATTTTCATACCTATAGTTCAAAGACTGTTTTTTCTTGGAGAACCTGCTTTGAAAGCAATACAGCTTCACGGACATCATCTAAAATGGTTATTTGAAAGGCTCAAAGAAATACCAAGAGGATATTCAATAGCAGCTAAATTCACAATTGGAATTCTAGTACCTGCAACGATTGCTCTAATGAGATTCTTTATTTTTGAACCTGAAAATGGAGCTGTTGAAGTATTTGGAATGACACTAAGTCCTCCCGATTGGAATCAAACCCCTGATTGGCAAATTGCTGCAATAGTAATATTCTTTGCAACACACACTTATTTTGATTGGAGAAGAGTGTGGGACACAAGGAATCTTGCTATCAAAATAATAAGTGTCGATGTGGAAAGATATAGGCCCATGGTAGATAGAATGCTACAGATGGGAGATTGGTTGAAAAGTTCTAAAGACATTGGCAAAGATGCGCTCCCACATGAAAAAGTAGCAAAATTTGTAGGATATCTAGCTGGAAAAGTTGTCGATACTACAAATACTGTAGTCGACAAAGTAATGGAATTGCCAGAAAACTATGCTGGCAGGTGGATGGTTATGAACGTTGCTTTTGGAATGGCTTTTCACTTGCTTCCAATAGTATTCATGTTTGCCTTAACTGCAACATACGAATGGAATCTATAAATTATTAAGAATATTATCTATATTTTGCTCTAAATCCCCAAGTGTACCACTATTATCAATAGAAAAATCTGCTTTCTTCATAGTCTGAAATAGTTGTTGTCTGTTTGGATTCTCACTACTCTCCTCCAAAGCTTCTTGAGCGAGAAAAAGGTCCCAAGTGGTACTATCGCCCGACCGATCTCGTTTTTTGAGGCGTTCGAATCTAATTTCTGGTTTAGCATCAACCGATATCAAATGAAAACTATGTTTTTCATACTCCCTAGCCAACGATTCGGCCTCAAACGGATTACGAACTGAATCAACTATATGATTACCTGGTAAAACAATGTTTTCAATCATTAAATCAGCTAAAACTCCAGGTCCTCTGGATTCCCTTAACTCATTACCTAATTTTGTGAGTGCTTCACGACTTTCATCCATTCCTCTTCTCCCCAACTCATCACGAAGAGTATCTGATAAGGAATGGTATGCAAATGATCTATTCTGCAATATATTTGCAACCGTACCTTTTCCAGAGGCATTGCGACCTGTTAAACCAATTATGTGAAAAGACAAATTATACCTCAGAAATCCGAACCTTCACGATATTCACCAAATACGCCACGAAGAACGTCACACATCTCTCCTAAAGTAACATC
>CAZMPT010000009.1:12690-21427 GCA_964568285.1 uncultured archaeon
GATATTCACCAAATACGCCACGAAGAACGTCACACATCTCTCCTAAAGTAACATCGGCTTTAGATGCTTCAATAAAATGAGGCATTAGATTCTCATCACCCTCAGCTGCTTTCTCAATCGCTCTAATTGATGCATCAAACTTACTTTTATCTCGATTAGACCGTAATTTCTTCAGTCTTGCACACTGCCTATCAAATCCTTCAGGGTCCATTTCTAATATCGGTATCTCAACAGGCTCATTTGAAGTGTACTCATTGACACCAACAACAACCCTTCCCTTTTCATCAATTTCTCTTTGGTACTTGTAGGAAGCTGCAGCAATCTCTTTTTGAAAGAAACCTTTCTCAATTGCAGGAACAACGCCTCCCAATGAATCTATGCGATCAAAATAGTCCCTGGCTTGACGTTCCATATCTTCTGTTAGCCATTCAAGATAGTAGCTACCACCGAGAGGATCTATAACATTTGCAACTCCTGATTCATGTGCAATCACTTGTTGTGTTCGTAAAGCTATCTGAACTGCCTTCTTTGAGGGTAAAGCTAGTGCCTCATCCATAGAATCTGTGTGGAGAGACTGAGTTCCACCCAAAACTCCTGCCATCGCTTGAATTGCAACTCTAACAATGTTAATTTCAGGTTGTTGAGCTGTAAGACTGCACCCTGCGGTCTGGCAATGAAATCTAAGTTTCCAGCTTCTTGGATCTTTAGCACCATACTTGTATCTCATATCATTAGCCCAGATGCGGCGTGCTGCACGATACTTAGCTATTTCTTCAAAAAAATCATTGTGTGCATTGAAAAAGAAACTAAATCTCGGAGCAAAATCGTCTATGTTCAAACCTCTTTCAATGGCCCAATCTGCATAAGCGTAACCGTCTGCTAAAGTAAAAGCTAACTCCTGAACTGCAGTGGAACCGGCTTCCCTAATATGGTAACCTGAAATAGAGATTGTATTCCACCTAGGCATGTGTTTTGTTCCATATTCTACCGTGTCGGTTACCAGACGCATCGATGGATTGGGTGGAAAAATATACTCCTTCTGTGCAATATACTCCTTCAGAATATCATTCTGTATAGTGCCTCCTAATTTAGCCTTAGGTATTCCTTGATTCTCAGCATTGGCTATGTACATAGCCCATATCATAGCTGCTGGAGAATTAATCGTCATAGAAGTAGTAACTTTGTCTAAAGGAATATCTTTGAAAAGAATAGACATATCCTCTAAACTACTGACTCCAACACCACATTCACCAAATTCTCCTGCAGCAAAAGGTGAATCACTATCGTATCCATACAATGTTGGTAGATCAAATGCGGTACTGAGACCAGTTTGTCCCTGTTTCAGTAAATACTTGAAACGGGAATTGGTCTCTTCGGATGATCCAAAACCTGCAAACATCCGCATAGTCCACAGACGACCTCGGTACATCGTTGAGTGTATCCCACGCGTGTAGGGAAATTCGCCAGGATACGAAATGTCTTGTGAGTAATCTATATGTGAAGTGTCAAGAGAAGTATACAATCTATCTACGTTTTGACTAGAGGTTGTTATGAATTCGTCTCTTCTCTCGGGATGCTTGGACAATGCAGGTTCTAAAATCTCTTTTTTCCACTTCTCATATGCTTTTTGATGGTCTGAATTCTTATGAACCTCAGATTTTTCTGTATCATTACCATCCATCGCCATTATTTTCCGAATATTATGCCTAAATAAGGATTTACCATAACCGTGAATTATATATTCTTACCATTTGTAGACTGCCAGTCAGGAGATGGAGGGCGGCCGACGGCCTTGAGCTGAGGAAAGTCCCCTCTCCATGAGCAAAGCAGCCGCAAGGGGCCCGAGAGGGTCGGCAATGAAACAGAAACGACACAGCCCCATCATATGGAATGATCGTCTAGGACGTGACGTCGATGGAGGATTTGATGAAACGAACATCCCTGCTGGAGCAATTCCAAGTAACCGCGACGACCTGCTCGGGAGCGGTAGGTAGGAAGCATAGCTGAATGCCGCTAACCGGAATTTCCGGGTAACAGAAAGGGGCTTACTCCCATCACCTGACAATAATATATTCTACCGACGATAACTATATAAACATGTCTTGCTCCGCGCCGAACACAATGTCCGCAGATCACATTGATGAACCGAAATGCACGCAAAAAGGGACTGGATGGGTCACGTTTGAACCTAGTCCAAGGCCTAGAAAAATTGTAAAGAAAAAAATAAGGAGAACAAAACTATGAACGTTATAATAACGATTATGTTTTTGTTTATAGTGTTCCGTCACGTGACTTGGAATTATGTAGAACTATTTGATTTTAGGAAGGATAATTAAAAAATCTAGAACTAAAAGTTCCAAACACAACGCCTACTGAATCAAATAACATATCCATCGACGACATATGGCGTCCAGGCACAAAACTTTGATGGAATTCATCTGACATTGCAAAAAAGATGCCAAACACAACAGAACCATACCATGGATTAATAGTAAAAAAATCGTCAGTATTAATCGATTGGAATAACAAAAAACCCAAAATCGAATATTCCACAAAATGAAAAAGTAAATCAATGTTGTCTGGACCTGAGATACTTCTATGAATATCCTTCTGCGGAATGTGACTGACGAAAACTATGAGAAGCATGTAGCAAATGGTGATAACTGTGTACAGTTTCACTACAACTTACCTTCTTTCATCAATCTTAAATCGTCCAAATCATCTGAATCAAAATTATTGGGAGGTTCACCGTCAATTTGATTGGCAATATCTTGACTCTCTATAGCCCAATACATTACTGATTCATCATTATTCGAGTGATTTGGATGATCTGGATCCTCATGATCGTGAGGAGATTCATAGCCATTATTCACTAAGGCAACTAAATGGCCATATTCATGAACAATAACTGATTTCTCAATGTCTTCTGCAGAAATTAGTAGAAATGCGCTATCCTCAATCTTCTCCTTGAAAAGTACAAATGATGAACCTGTGTATGCTAAACCCAGAGTCTGATCATTATCCTCATATTCTCCATTTAGATACAGGATGTGTATGATAAATGTATTACCGCTCTTGTATCTTTCTCGTTGTTCCTTCTCAATAGCTATTATCTCTTCCAATGAATAGCTGCTATCTGTACTTCCAAAACCATTCTGACTGACAGATACTGACGTTTTATCAGTAGTCTCCTGAATCCTCTGCTTCAATAAATCCACAGCATCTGAATCAGGAGCATACTCTGTAACATAATTAATCTCAATGTGCAAGCGAGGGTAATCATCGGATCGTAAAATTTCATATCTACAAGCACCAGTCGAATTCTCACAAGATACTATCTCCTCCCTCAAATCCTCTAAACATCCAGGCGCAATCAAAACTAGTATAGTAGCAATGACCAAGAATCTCCCCATATTTGTGACTAAAATAGCTTCATTAAAAAACTATCAGTAAATAGGTCCCAGAACTAATCTGGGGTCAGGATAATCCAACAATGCTTGTGCTATATCCTCTGATGATACAACACCAGGCAAATCGTGTGTTTCAGGTTCTACTAATGACAATTGGAAATGTAAATGTGGATCCCAACCACCGTTTTCATGTGAAGCTCCAAACCAAGCAATCACATCACCTGTACTAACTTTCTGACCAATGGTTTTATCCTTGATAGAATTGAAATCTAAGTGGCCATAAAGCGCCCAAACTGTACTGCCTGATATGATATGTCTAGTAATTACAACATAACCATAATCACCTGGTTCAGGATTATAGCCAAAATGCGAAATCTCGCCATCCGTGAAGGCCATGCATGCAGTTCCCACTGGCCCTCCGATATCAATGCCTACGTGTATGTTGCGAATTCCAGAGAATATTGGGGTGTTGTACATATTAGGTCGAACCTCGTTGTATTTTCCGATATAGAAATCAGTCTGTGATGGCTCCCAAGGATTAACACTTAAATCTAGAACAGGATATTCTCTAGGTAAATCAACGACAGGATGAAAATGCTGACTATTCCAATCAATTTCAGACATCTGTAAAACTCCACTCAAGATGAACATCCTCAGAATACAGATCCAGATTTCCATCATCGGTCATTATGTGGAGTGACCCATCATGATTGACTGACTTGGCGATACCAGAACCTGTATCCCAAGTAACTTGTTTACCTAATAAACAATCATACTCACTGTAATTCGAAATTACATCTTCCTTGGTAAAATTAACTTTAAAGATTTTCAAAAATTCATCCAAGAAGACATTTTTATCGACAGCGTAGTTTTCATCCCGAAGACTTGTTGAATTAGGCAAAGGTGGTGTGTTATCAAAATTCAGTCCTATTCCAACAATAGCTCTTTGCCCATCATCTTCACAGAGAATACCCCCTAACTTTTTCCCATTTAGAATTATATCATTGGGCCATTTCAATCTTAATTGGGATTCTAAGTCTGATAAAGCCTGAACTATGCTGATACCGGAGATAAAAGGTAGAAGAGGGTGTCTTTTCGATAAAAAAGAAAAGTAGAATCCCCCTAAATAAGAACTCCAAGAGCGATTGCCTCTACCTCTACCTTCAGACTGCTCAAATGATAAAACTGAATCATAAATTCTTTCTAAATTATCAAACGCCCAGATATTAGTTGAAGTTACTTTATCCAATATATGAATCACAGGAATGCTCCAAGATCCATTTGCTTAATCTGCTCGTTCTCAAGTGTTTCCTCTATTGCATCAAATGCAAGTTCAAGTCTTTGCTTAACAAACGAACGGGAACTATATTTCTCAGATATATCTGTGGCTATCTTTCTATACTTGGAAACTGAAGCTGGGGAAATATTAAGTTGGAGTTTACCACCACAAGAACAAGAATGACTTAGAGGTGGACGCCTATATTTTTTGGTGCATTTCTTGCACCTCACTCCTTGTGTTGAGAATGAACGGAGATTGCCAATAATATCTCTAATGAAATGCTTTTCAATTGTCATATTAGCAACATAAGTAGCATCCGAGGCTCTAGTACGATCAGCCAATTCCAATGATGCTAGGGCTTTGTCACTCATAGAATCAAGCGTCACATATCGTGATTCAATTGGACCTTGGTTTATGCTAGATGAATTATGTGTAAAACCATAATTTTCATATTGTTCAGGTGTTTCAAGTCTCTTAGATATAGTATCCAATAAATTTGCTACAGAATGGGGTTCAGAACGATTTTCAGTACTTTCGTAAAATTCAGAACTGTATTCTGTATTCAATTCTATGTTATGAGCTTCGCTATCAATCTCTGTTGGATCTATTCTTGTTGAAAGGACTCTAGGTATATCCATAGTTCCACCCCTAGTTGTTGGAACAAAACTGTTAGAATAATTAAGCAAACCGTCTACAAGAAGCATTATTGAATCTTCATCACCATCACAATTCCGTCTTTTCGCAGCATGAAGAAAAGGATGACCATACTGAGCTTTGGCGTTTGTAAAACCGATTAAACGTGTTAATACGCCAGCCGACGTATGAGGGCTGAGGCATATCAGAAGATTTCCAATTAGTTCTTCAGGTCTAGAATTGGGCGTAAGTCCATAAAATGAATCCATATCATACAACTTTGATAATTCCTCATCCACAAAATTAGAAACTTTGACAAGCCACTTACCTGCCCTCTCAGAAACAACTAAATCCTGTACTTTCATTTCAAGAAGCTGGTCATCAGATTCAAGTGGTTTACCATTTACATCTATTGAATAACCTAACTGAAGTGCTCTCTCTACAGACAGGCCTATCTCCTTCGGATAAAAATGAGTTAAAGGAAGATCTATCATGTCATAGCGCAATGTACCGTCCTTGTAGACGCGGAGATCATATTTTGCTCTCAGTATACCTTTCTCAAGAGTCTCGGGAACTTTCTCACCAGACATTAGGCCCTTCACGCCTTTTATTTTAGGTAAAATCCCAGTTCTTGTATTGTTCATTGCCTTAGTAACCAATTCAGATACATCCACAATTCTCCGGCGAGGTTGCTCTTTAACCATTGTCAAAGAATTGCAACATCGTATGGCTATAGTTTCCTTCTGACACTCCTTGCAATATCTTAACTGGGCTTCAATCTCAATCATTCCATGTTTGCCTCTAGAAAAACCACTTTGAGTGCTAGACTTGAGCGCCGTATTGACTAAACGCTGTGAACCTCCTGCCTCACCCAAGGGAAAAAGAACATTCGGAGGAGGTTTCATACGTCTCTCATTGGCCTTTTCTGGACGGCCCATACTGGCTCCAATTCTAGTTGGAGCTTTGTTCTTTATCTCAACACCTGACAAATGAGAAATCAGTGCTAGTGAATCTTCTGTATCGATAATTTCAGTGACTATTTCAATGGATTGGGCCTTCATTTCCAAACCAAGAGAGGTAAGCAAGGGATCTATTCCATCTTCTAAAACAAGCATATTGTCAGTTGTTTTGAAGAATAGACCTAATCTGAGAAAAATGTCCTTGTATAACAATGGAAATTTATTATTCTTTACATTATCACTGTTTCGAATCAATTGATTACGGAGATCCTTTATCTCATTAAAATCTAAATCTGCCCAGAAATGTGTATACTTAGGATGCAAGGGTATTTTATTTTTCTTACAAAAATTAATCAGTTTTCCAAAATCTAAATCTCCCTCATAAGGTTCAATTTGTGAACTTTTAATTATTGAATCCCACCAATCTATACACCAACCTGACGGTTCTAGGGGGTGATTGTTCTCTATAAATTCACCAACTGGTATCAAAATCTCGCCAAGATCAATTATCCTTTCTATTTTGTCTACAACTTCTTTGGCCTTCTCATAATCATTCAGAAGCATAAAAGTTCCATCTTTGAGTAAGACCGATGGTCCCTCTATAGTATCACATGGTGTCCCTGCAGTAGCCTTTCCTGGCAGCTGTAACTTCAATTGTGTACCAATAGCTGCAAATGAATCCAAGACCACCATTGTAGATGGGTGGATGGACATTGAAGCTAGACCTGCTGAACGAGAGCGTCCATAACGTAGTCGAAAAGCACCAGGCTTATCTGGAAACGCAAATATGGGGCGCCCAGCGAGAACATCCTTCAGATATTTGTGCTCCTTAACATCACCAGATGTTGTTTCTCTCTTCTTCTCCGTATATTTTTTTAGAAAATCCCAGCCACTTATACCTAATCGATCAACGTGTTTCAGAACTTTAGCAGCTTTGAGACACAATCCTTCTGCCAAAACTAGGCAGGCTCCACCTCTAAGTGAATTAGTTTCCACACGGGGAAGATCGCGATTTCCTGCAACTTCTATTCTTTCGGTACTCTCTCCTGTGACACATATGGGGCATGACTTTGCTATTGCATCTATTTCATCAGAGCTGGGTTCATACTGTAAATTTACAGCTCGCTTGTATAGGGGTATTTCCTCCTTGTAGCGTTCAATTTCACTTGGAGTTGGGATATACTCATCAAGCCCTAATTCACGTCTTACAACATCTGCTATTAGAACAGACAAGGCCTGTGCCGTTCCACCCGCTGCACGAATAGGACCTGCGTAATAGATAGCTGCACACTTGGTATTGTTCTGGTTACTCATTGTGCCTACCTTGACAACACCCTCAGTTGGTGCTACTAGAACACCTTCTGTCAGAATTGAAAGAGAAGTGCGTACTGCTTGTTCTAATGCCTCCTCAACTCCTAATTTACTTTTCAAATCACCTGCTAATTCCTTGGCTATAATCAGTGCTGTTGATTCTCTATCATTGTCCTGAGTAACTTCCCTTATCCGCGGAGCTATCCCTTCTGGACCAACTTGAGCTTCTACGCGCTCTGCTAGATCCTTTGCCCTTGGTATTTCAGGTTCAGTTGCAGGGTCAAAACCTGCCTTTCTAGCTTTCGAAACCAGATTGTAACAGTCATCAGCTCTCTTTTCTAAATCACCAAAATAGGATTCCATTTCATCCGAAGCGACAAGGACCACAGACCAGTATTGAGTGCCTATTATTATTCTATTTCCCAGTACTATGAACCATAGCTGTCAATGTATATAGTCCGATATGCCGAAGCCCCAGTTCTGATTCCTGCAACCAAAATACCATAAGCAACCACTATGAAAATAAATCCTGCGAACAATCCAAGGTTATGGTTATAGAGCATAACTGTAGCTGGAAGAACCAAGAAAATAGCAGATAATAATGCAGATGTTCCCATAAGCATGAATTGAACTAGGATGTCTGGATTACCCCTATCACTTTCATCAAAATTGGCAAAGGCACTTCCAGACCACATCCCTAGTCCGGTGTTGCAAAAAATCAGAATCAAAATACATTCCCCAAAGAAAAGTGAGACTTTAAGTGGAAAATCTGCTAAGATACAAATAGGAATCCAGATAGATAAAAGACCCGGTATCGACATTATGACAAGTGCTGCGGCCTTCCCCTTCATTATTAGAATGGATTCTACAGGATTGGATTTCATAATCCACATCCGTTTTCCCTCAACACCCAACATTGTAGAACCCAACATCGTACATTGAAGTAAGGCTCCCATATACATGCTAATAGCAAGCATTCCTGGATAGTACAATTTAGGTGGAAGATTTCCAACCGGTTCGCTCGGCATCCCTACCTTAAACCACCAGAATACTAGAATTATAGCGATAGAAAATGTTGATAATGCAGAACTGAGAACATCCCTTTCCCTAATAGAGGATGTGACTTCCTTAGAACAGATTGATGC
>CAZMPT010000010.1:0-19899 GCA_964568285.1 uncultured archaeon
CCCATGTATGGAATCTTGATGTTTTCTTTTTCTGAGATTTCTTTAAGGTATTTCTCTAAGGATTTGGGGAGGCTCTCAGGTTCTAACCATTCTATAGTGAAAAGCCATCTTAATTGTAAATCCATAATAAATGGACCAATGAGGAATCCAATCAGTGTGATTATAGCCGAAATAATCAGTAAAGTTTCTCCGAGGAAAGGTTCTCCTACTGCCAACGATATTGTAATCAGTGCTAATGCAACTAATCCGTATAATGCACCAAATGTAAGTGTTGACGACAGAACTAAATTTGGCAGTCTTTTGATATATTTAGTGGCCGTTTGGGTTGTATCTGCCCATTCTAGTTTAAAACTGGTACTGTCCATCAATTTTGATTTATCAGTTAACCATATCCCAGAATTAGATTCGTCTACGAAAACAGTGGCCCCATCTGTCAAATCCGAAACAGGTTTCAGGTTATTATTACTCTTTGGTGATTTGTAAGTAGAATTTTCATTGTGTTTAATCGAGGTTTCTATTGCATTATTGAATGTAACTACATCTCTAGATGAGATATGTAAAAATATTTCTCCTTTGTCCATCCATACAGAATCACATCGTTTGCAGTTGTCCAGTTCCACACCTGTCGTTGTGGCCTTAGGTTCTAGTGTTGTGTTCTTGCATTTTGGGCATTTCATAGTTGTAGTATTCAGACTTATTTATATAAAAATTATAGTAAATGGTGTCCCCGCCCAGATTTGAACTGGAGTCTATACCACCCCAAGGTACAAGGATGCCAAGCTACCCCACGGGGACAGTTCTTCGCTAAGGTTGTCTTTTCTTTAAAAAATCAGTCGTAGGGTATTAATTCGTCAATAAGGTCTAAGTGTGAGACAAACACCTTTCTGCAGCAGTAGCGTTCTATTCCAAGATCATCCATTACTTTTGAAGGATCTTCACCACTATCTTTTCTTTCTACGAATTCTTCATAAAAGCCGCCTATGACTTTGTTGCAACTGAAACATCTAACCGGTACTAACATTTTTGATCACCTATATGATTTCTGCCTCTTTTTCCTGGCACCTCTTCCCATAGGATGCTTGGGTTCTTTACGTCTTGTGTCGTTGACAAGCAAAGCCCGATCATAACTTTGGAAAAGTTTTTGAAGTTCTTTATCGTTGAACCATTCTATTATTCCTCGTGCAATAGCAGTTCTTGTCGCCTCAGCTTGGCCCATTACTCCTCCACCATTGACATCGATATTAATGTCAATACGGTTGGTTTGTTTACCAGCTAGTTCCAGAGGCTCTTGTATTTTTAATCTGGCTAATTCTGGTTGGTAAAATTCAACGGGTTTGTTATTAACTCGAACTCTACCCTTTCCTGATCGTACTGTTGCTCTAGCGATAGCTGTTTTGCGTTTTCCACTAGTGTGAATTACTTTCGCCATTAAAACTTAGCTCCTAATACTTTTGAGACTTCACCTAAAGTTACGTATTTTGTAGATTTGTTCTTTTTTGCTCCATCTACCATTTCGATTTTTCCCTCTAATGATTTAGGTTTTCCTACATCTACTTTTAGCCTCTTGAAAGCTTCTCTTCCTTTTGGCTTTTGATATGGTATCATTCCTCTGATTGCTCTTTTTAGCATCATATGTGGCATTCTTGGATAGTAAGGTCCTTTACGGGGATGGTTTAGTTTTCTTTTTTCAACATATTCTCCGAAGACTCTGTCTTTAGTACCTGAGATGACAGCCATCTCAGCATTAATTATGTGTACTTGATCACCATTCAAAAGTCCCTTAGCAACAGAGCTTGCTAATCTTCCAACTACACAATCACTAGCGTCTATTATTCTCATTATCCAATCACCACGACATCAGTACCTTTTGGATTTGATTTTATAAATTCATCGTATGATAAACATTTTCCACCTGCAGCCTCAACTTTACTCTTAGCTGACTGACTAAAACTGTAGGCTGAAACAGTTATTTTCTTAGTTATATTTCCAGCTCCTAATAATTTTCCAGGAACAACTGCCTTGGAATTCTTATTTAGATTGAATTCAAGTTTACTTATGTTTACAGATGGCCAGTTTCGAGCCGGTCCTTCCAATCTAAGGGCGACGCTTTTCCACAATGGTGCGTCGTTTTCTCTTGAGGCTTTCTTGAGTTCCGTGACTGTTTTGACCAGTTCAGAATTACTCTTTCGGTTGATTTGTTCGAGCGACATTACTATGGTGTTCCACGTGGGTTGGCGGCCAGACTGTGCCGTATATAAAGTATTAGTCGGACAAAATTTCTACTTCACGACCATGTAGAACTATTTTTTCTGAGCATAATAGTTGCAGTGCTTTTGGCAATATTTCATGTTCATGCGGAAGTATTTTCTCTGATAGACTTTCTTCAGTTTCGCTTTCTACAAGTTCGACTGTCTTTTGCATGATAATTGGCCCAGTATCTACTCCCTCATCAACAAAATGGGCAGTACATCCACTTATCTTGGCTCCAGAATTTATTGTATCTCTGTGGGCATGAGCTCCTGGAAATAAGGGTAGTAATGAGGGGTGTATGTTGATAATTTTATTTTGGTATGTTTTAATAAATTCAGGAGTCAATAGTCTCATGAAACCTGCTAAAACTACAACTTCTATTTTTTTATCTTTCATTATCTTGAGAACAGTTTGATCAAATTCACTTCTCGTCCGGTCATCTGAGGTTATAACTTGATATTCGATGTTGTTCTTTTCAGCTCTTTTGATAGCATATGCATCTTTTTTGTTTACTATAAGGAGAGCAAGTTCAACATCTGGCATCTTGCCTTTTTGAGAAGCATCAATCAATGCTTGAAAGTTGCTTCCTCGCCCGGATGCCATAATTCCAACTTTCATGTACAACAATGGAGGTAGTTCGTTTTAATCATTACTTTTATGATATCTTAAGAGGACTCCATCACCTAGAGTTTCGGAACTAACCAATTTTAGTTTTAGGGAGTTGTTGCTATCTGAAATGCCTTTTCCACCAGCAATGGTTGGAGTACTTTCACCACCTATAATCATACTTGAAATAAATACATTAAATTCATCAAACAGTTCTTTTTCTAAAAACGACCACATTACAGTTTCTCCCCCTTCTACTAGTATAGACTTTATTCCTTTCTTGCCTAATTCATTCACTAATTTTTCTATATCTATCTTGTCGATTCCACATCTTATCATCTCAATATTGTCTTTAGTTCTGGATTCGGTATTCTCCCCAATGGCAATAATTGTCTCAGCTTTGTTGTCAAGCACTTTCGCATTCTTGGGAGTTCTATAATTTGTGTCAAGTATTATTCGAAGGGGATTTGTTTTGATTCTTTCCTCCAAATTAACAGTCAATGATGGATTGTCCTCTAGGACAGTTCCGATTCCCACTAGGATTGCGTCGCATTCATTTCGTAGGCTATGCACTCTTTCAAAATCCTCTTTGTTTGACAACTTCAGATTTTGTCTGTCTGGAAGAGCGATTTTTCCATCTGCTGATGCTGCACAATTGAGAATTATCTTAGGTCTCACGCTTTTCCATTAGCGGTTTATTAAAATATAATGGGTAAATACTCATTTTTGAGTATATTCAATATTGTTCTTCTTCGTTAGGGAAATTACCTGACTTAACATCTTTGACATAGTTTTCTACAGCATCAGTGATATCCTTGTACAGATTGAGATATCTCCTAAGGAATCTTGGGTTAAATTCATGTGTCATTCCAAGCATATCATGGAGAACTAATACTTGTCCATCCACTTTGGATCCAGCTCCAATTCCTATAATAGGTATACTGACAGACTTTGATACTTTTCCAGCTAAATTTGCAGGTATTTTTTCGAGTACTATTGAGAAACAACCTGCTTTTTCAAGTAACTTCGCGTCTTCAATCAATTTCTTAGCTTCTTCGTTTTCTTTCGCCCTAACTGTGTATGTGCCGAATTTATATATTGATTGTGGAGTCAATCCTAAGTGGCCCATTACAGGTATTCCTGCCGTTAGTATTCGTTCGATAGAATCGATTATTTCTGTTCCTCCTTCTAGTTTGACGGCGTGTGCTCCTGATTCCTTCATTATTCTAATTGATGATTCAAGAGCCCTCTTTGAATCTCCTTGATATGAACCGAATGGTAGGTCTACTATTACCAGAGATCTTTTTACGGCTCTGACAACCGAAGAAGCATGGTAGATCATATTGTCTAAGGTTATTGGTAACGTGGTCTCATGCCCAGCCATGACATTTGATGCTGAATCTCCGACTAGGATGATGTCAATTCCAGCATCATCCACAATTTTGGCTAAAGTATAATCATACGATGTTAGCATAGAAATGTTTTCACCTTTGTCTTTCATTTCCTGAATTACATTCGTTGTGACTCTTTTGTATTGCTTATTCATTGACTCTCCTTTAGGTCCCGTATACTTCCATGGGAGTAGTTATTATTTGTCATTTTATTTTCTAATATTCTTGCATGAGACCTAACTCTTTTAATAGGGATTGACAACAGGGTATTCGTGCTGGGACACGAGTACGTTCCTATAGGAATATTTGCGCTTATTGCACTATCGTTTCCTATAATGACATTCTTTATCGGAAGGTTCTTCCGACCTAATAATGACAATGCTCTAAAAAATTCTACGTATGAGTGTGGAGAGATTCCAATGGGGGAGGCTCACATACAGTTTCATTTTCAATATTACATGTTTGCTATACTGTTCGTAGTGTTTGATTTAGTAGTAGTGTTTTTGATTCTTTGGGTACATGTTTATCTTCAATTAGCTGTAGCTGCTAAAGTTGTAATGCTTTTGTTTTTGTTATTGACATTGTTAGGTCTTTGGTATGCTTTTAGAAAAGAGGATGTGATATGGATATGACATCTAAACGAATTCGTGGTAATCCCAATCTTAGGAGAGGGGTTGGTTCAAAAACGACAGACTCAGACAAAATAATGGAGGATCCTCCAGCAGGAGATTGGTTAGCTTTACGTTCAGATCAGTTATTGAAATGGATTGATGACACAGTCTATAATGTATCAGAGGCTACAGGTATGAGGGAAGTAGTCAACCGTTTAACAAGACCGATTTTCAATTACGGTCAAAGATTCTCACCCCATCCTTTGCATTTTGGTATAATGTGTTGTGCTATTGAAATGGGCCAGGCTTCAGCACCTGACCATGATATTGATAGACTTGGTTTAGTATATCGTTCTTCTCCAAGACAATGTGATGTTTTGATTGTTAATGGGCCAGTTTGTGAAAAGTTAAGGCCTAAACTGAAAACTCTTTATGAGCAAATGCCTGAACCAAAGTGGGTAATTGCTATGGGAGAGTGTGCAATATCAGGGGGTCCATATTGGGATTCCTATTCAGTTGTAGCAGGTGCTGATACATTTATGCCTGTTGATGTTTACATTCCTGGTTGTCCAGTTAGACCTGAAGCTTTGATGCATGGGTTTCTAACTTTACAGAAAAAGATTAGAGAAAAGGAACCAGGCATGTTCTTGAGACGTTAAAATGGATATCAAGGAATTAATGCAAAAGTTATCAGCCCGCAAGGGAGTTAGTAATGTCTCTCTGATTAGAAATAATGTGGTTAAATTTGATTTGGGAAAAGATTCATCGAAAGAGTTTTTTATGGAGCTAAAGAATGATTATGGTTTTGAGCATTGTTCTTTGATTACTGCAATAGATAATCAACCTGAATTTGAATTAGTTTACCATTTTACAGTCGTTAACAAGTCTGTAACCGTTGGACAAAGCGATATGTCTGTTATGGCTGAAATTCACATTTATTTAGATAGAGATACACCTACTATTGACTCAATTTCAGATCTTTGGGGAGGTGCCAACTGGCATGAGAGAGAAGCTTTTGATATGATGGGAATATATTTTGTGGGTCATCCAGATTTGAGACGAGTTTTGTTACCTGAGGGTTTTGCAGGTCACCCACTTAGAAAAGATTACGTGTATGAGATACACGAGGAGGAGTGGTAATGGCTGAGATGTGGATTAGTATGGGCCCACAGCATCCAATGACTCATGGGCTCTGGACTTTGAAAGTAAAAGTTGATGGGGAAACTATAACTGATGCAGATCCTGAATTGGGATATCTCCATCGTTCAGTTGAGAAAATGGGTGAGCGCAGAAAATATTTCATGAACACCACTTTGACAGATAGGCTCTGTTATGCTAGCTCAACTACTTGGACGCATTGTTATGTTCAAACTGTTGAAGAACTAATGAATGTTGAAGTACCTGAAAGAGCAAAATACATAAGAACAATAATGTTAGAGCTCCAACGTCTCGCGTCACATTTGATGTGGGCAGGCGCATATATGCCAGATTTGGGGCACATAACTGGCGCGCTTTATTTTTGGAGAGACAGGGAGCTTTTCCTTAACTTATTAGAAGTTCCAAGTGGAAGTCGTCTTCTTTACAACTATATCAGAATTGGAGGAATTAAGAGAGACCTTCCTGATGGATTCGAAGAAAAAACAGAAAGAGTTTTGAAACTCTTTGAACAAAGATTAGATGAGTATTCTGACTTATTTGAGAATTCTAAAATTTTCCGTATGAGAACTGAAGACGTGGGCAAGTTTACAGCAGCACAGGCACAGAATCTAGGTATTACCGGTCCAAATCTGAGAGGATGCGGTACTAAATTTGATTTAAGAAAAAGTGACACATATGAAATTTATGATGAAATTGATTGGGATATTCAGACTAGAGAAGCAGGTCCTGGCTATAGTGACTGTTTCAGTCGTTACATGGTACGTATTGATGAAATGAAAGAGTCTGTTAAGATTATAAGAGAGTGTTTTAAGAAAATGCCAAAGGGACCAACTTTGGCTTCTACTATTCCTGTAAGAGCTCAGGGTGAGGCATTTCGCCGAACTGAGGATTCTAGAGGTGAAGCATTGATGTATGTAGTTGGTGATGGTTCAGACAGGCCATATAGATGGAAAATTAAGAGTCCGATGTTCACAACTATCTCTGCATCTCCACATTATCTTAAGGGATACAAAGTTGCAGATATCCCTGCTATTATGGGAAGTATTGATATTTGTATTGGAGAGACAGACAAATGAATGTAGTAGAATGGATTTTGTCAACTTGGGAATGGCTTAAAGCGTGGCTTGGAGGGAATTCTATGAGTTTGTTTGATGTTTGTAGGATTATGGCAGAATGGACTGCTAAACTTATGATACCTATATTTGAATTTCAGAATGGTCTTTTTCCACCATTTAGTCATCCTGCAGGATGGGTTGCAGATTGGTTAGCTACAGATGGGGGTCTTGATACATTGGCTTGGCTCTATGCAGTTAACATAGCATTCATGATAGGAATGACCAATCTTATTTTGGTTATTCATCTGGAGAGGAAAATAGCTGCTAGAATTCAAGATAGAAGAGGTCCAATGTTATCTTTTAGATCCTTTAGAGAATTGGGCGAGGACTTAGCAGGTTATGCTCCTTCTTGGAGGTTCAAAACAAATTACAGCGGTATTGGCATATTGCAAAATATGGCTGATGGGATTAAAGCAATAACTAAAGAATTGATAATTCCTGCAAAAGCAGACAAATTCTTGTTTACTATGGGTCCGATAATATTCATCTCGTCTTCGGTTTTTCTTTTGGTTTTATTCCCATTATCAGATAGATTTGCTGCATCATCAGTACCGGCTGGTTTGATGGTTATAATGGCTGCTTTTTCGATTGCTCCTATAGGAGTACTGACTTCTGGATGGGCATCAAATAACAAATATTCCATGATAGGCGGAATGCGTTCTGCAGCGCAATTGATGTCTTATGAGATTCCTCTTCTTCTTAGTATGGCTGGTGTTTTTCTGCTCGCAGGTTCTTTTGACCCTGTGGTCATTGTTGAAAAACAGCAAGAGTCTACATGGCTATTTGGCCTCCCAATGTGGAATTTTGTTCCTCAGTTTATTGGTTTTATTGTTTTTATGATATGTATCTTAGCTGAAGTTGAGAGAGTACCTTTTGATCTTCCTGAGGCTGAAGCAGAATTGGTTGAAGGCTGGACTACTGAATATAGCGGAATTAGGTACATGCTTTTCTTGGCTGCAGAATACATAAGAGGTTTTGCAGGGGCGGCTGTTGCTACTATTCTATTTTTAGGTGGTTGGGCAGGCCCATGGCCAATTCCTCCGGAAATTTGGTTTTTATTGAAGGTTTATTTGATAATTATATTTTGGATATTTATACGTTGGACAGTACCACGTATAAGAACTGATCAGATTCTTGAGTTGGGTTGGAAAAAATTGTTGCCCTTATCATTGATAAATATTCTTATTGTAATATTTATGGTTGAGATTTATCCCTATTTCATTGAAATAATTAGTCTTCCGGAGGTGTTCTAATGAGCAACGAGAGGGAACCAGGTCTTATGGATATTTTCATTAATCCAATGAAGGTTACTGTAAAACAGTTTTTTAAGTCAACGTTTGGCAAGCCGACGACTGTTATGTACCCTCTAGAGAGGAGGGATCCTCCACCTACTTACCGTGGTATGAATGCTGTGATTTGGGATCTTTGCATAGGCTGTGGAATTTGTGGTGAAGTGTGTCCTAACAAATGCTTGAAAATGAAGCCTCAAGAGTTGTCTGATGAAGAACAAGATAGGGCGTGGTATGGATCACATCTTGCTAAGAGGAAAAGTAAGGCTGAAAGACCAGCCATAAATTTTGGTCATTGTATGTTCTGTGGATTTTGTGAGGATTACTGCCCAACTGGAGCTATGACTATGACAGATTTTTACGAACTAGCTGATACAAATCGTGAAGGTTTGATTTATCCAGCACGTTCGATGAAAGTTGATTTGGAAGATCTCCCTCAACTACCACTTACTAATTATATGATGGAATCACCAGTTTTAGATGTAGATCCATGCATAGGATGTAGCAAGTGTGTTGATAATTGTCCTACAAATTGTATAATTATGGATGAAGGTCCACAAAATAAAAAACTGAAGAGTGGTAAGGTTAGAAATGTAGAGAATCCATATTTCGATTATACTATTTGTATTGGTTGTTCAACGTGTGTTAAGGTTTGTCCGGCAGATTGTTTGCATATGGAACCAATAAGCAATTCTAGTTCGAGCGGTTTGGAAGTCAAGGAGACATCTACGGAGGCCTGATGGATTTAGCAGTCCTTATTTTTTGGGGTTTAGCCAGTTTAATCTTGGCCTCAGCTTGGGCCGTAGTTAATGGTAGCGATATTGTTCATGCAGTAGTTTGGTTATCCACTGTTTTCTTATTGACTGCAGGTCTATTTATTCTGGCCGATGCAGAATTTCTTGCAGTTATTCAAGTACTTGTATATGTTGGAGCAATATCGGTTGTAATAATCTTTGGGATTATGTTAACAAAGCGGACATTAAAAGGAGGGGAAGATGTCTAATCGTACGGTAATTTGGGTAAGAGACGCATTAGTCATCACGTTGTCAATTTATGTGGTCTTTTCAATTGCTATGGCTCCCTGGTCTAATCTAAAATCTGAGGAACCTTTGGCAGATACTTGTGAGACAGGTTGTGCACCAGTTGTGGTTTATCCCGAAGAAGGATATTATCATTACACAAATTCAATTTTATTTGACTGGAATCCTGTATCTGTGAGTTATCGCTTTGTTGTTTTAGAGATAGGGACAAGTGTCGTAGTTCATGAGGAAAATCTTACAGGAGTAACAGAGTCTACGACCAGTAGATTGCCTGAAGGAGATTATGTGTCACGTGTTTACTATAAGGGCATGAGAGGTTCAACTTTTGATTCAGAACCCCTTATCGCAACGGGAGATCATAGTTTGAATTCTTCTAAGAAGATAGAATTTAATTGGGAGCAAGTTGAAACAAGTTATAGTATAGAGATTAGAGAACATAAAGAGACAGAACATGCAATTGTCCATGTAAAGGGTGACTTGGAAGAAACATCATATGAATTCAAAGATTTCACTAACGGTGCAACATATTCTTGGTCAGTCTATGCTGTAGATTCTTTGGGTTATCGTTCAGAGTCCTCAGATTACAAGGAATTCCATATTGATACTACTAAATTTTTGGCGTATGAGCTATTCGAGAATTGGGAGGTTCCTTTTGTTTTCTTGGGAGTTCTTATGGTGATTGCTTTGCAGGCTGGAGTTTTCCTTGCAAGGGAGGAAAGTAATGATTGATCCTATTAATTTCGTAGTTTTCTCTTCAATTTTAATGCTGATTGGTGCTTATGGTGTCATCCGAAATAAAAATTCAATCGTTGTTCTAATGTCTGTTGAAATTATGTTGACAGCAGCCAATGTTAATTTTGTTGCATTCTCTAGCTACTATCATGATTTAACTGGGCAAGTCACAGTATTATTTGTAACGACAATTGCTGCTGCGGAAGTAGCCATTGGTTTGGCCATATTATTGAGTTTATTCAAACAAAGAGACACTATTGAATTAGATCTTTTGAGGACTTTGAGATGGTAAATTGAGCGAAATATCTTCCGAACACAATAAGCAAATGATGTTCCCTGTATTTGGCGGTCTGCTTTTTGCATTAGCATTTTTGTTTTTTCTGATTAGTGAAGAAGGTACTAGTCCAGTTGATTTTGCATGGATGATACCTGTATTTCCAATAATTTCATTTGTTTTGATATTGTTATTAGGATTTTATGATCCACTTAGAGGGGGTTCAATTGCAGCAGTTAGTGTAGGTTTCTCTTCGGTATTTTCTTTAGCGGTAGCTTATGATGTTCTTGTAGCAGATGTCACACATGGCGGTTATCTTGAAAACACTAGGACTTGGTTTAGTTGGTCTGAACATGCATTCGAATTTGGAACTTACATAGACGGTTTGGCAGGTCTGCTTCTTCTTGTCGTTGGTTTTGTTTCTTACTTGGTTATTGTTTTCTCTCTTGGGTATATGCATGAAGAGGGTGATCGTCAAGTAAGATATTTCGCTGAGATTTCACTTTTCGTTGGGGTTATGCTTGGTTTGGTTATAGCAAATTCATTCTTATTGATGTTTATTTTCTGGGAGTTAGTGGGCGTTTGTTCTTATCTCTTAATTGGTTTCTGGTACGAGAAACCTTCAGCTTCTTCAGCTGCGAAAAAGGCATTTATTGTAACAAGAGTAGGAGATGTATTTCTGCTTCTAGGCCTTGTTATATTATTTAACACATTTGGTACTTTGAGGTATTCAGAGCTGTTCAATGATCCTAATTTAGGTCTATCTGAAAATGCAGAAGCGATAAAATGGGCAACTTTGTGTATATTTGGGGGCGCTGTAGGTAAATCTGCACAATTTCCTTTGCATGTTTGGCTTCCAGATGCTATGGAAGGCCCGACCACAGTTTCAGCTTTGATACATGCTGCAACTATGGTCAAGGCAGGTGTTTTTTTGGTTGCTCGAACTTATCCATTGATTGTTCTAAGTCCAGATACGGCGATTTTTATTGCTGTAACAGGAGGTGTCACTGCATTCATAGCTGCTAGTATGGCTATGGTAATGTATGATATCAAGCGTGTTTTAGCCTACTCGACAATCTCTCAATTAGGTTATATGTTTCTTGGATTAGGCACTGGTGCTTGGGCGATTTGGTATGGTTTAGAACCTCACACAAATGGTTACACTGCTGGCTTATTTCATTTGATGAATCACGCATTTTTCAAGGCATTACTTTTCTTGGGATCAGGCGCAGTCATCCATGCAGTTCACACTCAAGATATGAGGGAAATGGGAGGTTTACGTAAGGCAATGCCAATCACTTCAATGGCAATGGGTCTTGGCGTACTTTCTATTGCTGGAGTACCTGTATTTTCTGGATTCTGGTCAAAGGATGAGCTCTTAGAAGCTGTTCACTATAATGGTTCATATGAGGGGATCTTTGGAGCACTTTGGATGCTTGGTCTATTGACTGCAGGAATGACTGCATTTTACATGACCCGATTATGGATGATGACCTTTAGTGGCCCCCCAGAGCGTAAAGTCGAGGAGATGGTACAGTCTGAGGACCATTCCGACTCAGGCAATTGGACGGTTAAAGAGAAAACAATCAAAATTAGGGCGCACGAAGCACCACTGGTTATGACAATTCCTTTGATGATTCTAGCCTTCATGGCAGTATTCTCAGGTTTTTCTGTATTCTTAGGTAGTGGCTTTGGCTCTAGTGTTTATTATGGAGATCATCACTCTACAGATTCAGGTTGGGAAATTATTTCATATGTAATGTTATCTCCTCTGACTCACTTGTCTGTTTTTGTTGGTCTCACAGGCGTTATGTTTGGACTCCTTTTCTACAAAAGGGGGGCAGATGGAAATTCAGCCTTTTCTCCTTCTTTTGTTGAGGATAACGTTGTTACTAAGTATTTGCACATATTCTTGTCAAACCGCCTTTACATGGCCAAATTATTCGATTGGTTTGGAATGAGAACTTGGGATACTTTTTCCATGGCTTGCGATTGGTTTGATAGGTATATCATAGATGGTGTTGTGAATGGAGTTGCATCTATCTCAGCTGCTTTCAGTGGCCAAGTTCGTAAGTTAAATTCAGGCTTTACGGGTCATTATGCATCTCTTACTATAGGTGGGTTGGGAGCCATAGTTGTGATAACTAGGTTTGTTTTCCCATTGATGGGGTGGTCACTGTGAGGTACATCTATAGTTTTCTGATTTTATTATCAGCATTAATTTTAATTCCGAATTTGGCATCTGCAGAAGATCATACTATTATGGTTGGAACTGAATCTAATGCTCTGGTTTTCGAACCTTCTGTTCTAAAGATTTCTCCTGGAGATAATGTGACTTTTGTGTGGACACCAGGAATGGTTCATAATGTTGCACAGGTTTCTGATTCAGATTCAAATATTTATGATTCAGGATTCCGTTCAGGCGATCCTCAGGATGGGGGTGAATGGGCCCTTCCATCCAATCTGACTGTACAAGATGGAACTCTCTATTACGTTTGTGAACCTCATGCTGGTTTGCAGATGCGTGGGCAAATAATCATTCAGAGTGCTCCTGACATTACCATGGAATTCGGGGACTTTCCTTGGCTTTCATATCTTTTAGTGTTTCCTCTGATTGGTGCGTTATGGATATTTGCATTTAGGAATAGTCCAGCTGCTCCAAGAATGATTGCACTTCTCACAACCTTGTTTACATTAGGTTTGTCGATTATTGTATTTCTAAAAGCAGGTTCAGGTAGCGGTTTTAGGTTGATGGAGGAATATGTTTGGGCACCAAAGCTTGGTGTGTCGCTGCTTCTTGGTATTGATGGCCTTAGTTCTCCCATGGTTTTGTTGACTGGAATCATCGGACCTTTGACAATTATATTTGCTTGGCATGAAAAGGAAAGACCGGCATTGTTCTTTGCTTTGTTATTGATAATGCAGACAGCCTTGTTCGGTGTTTTCGTGACTTTAGATTATTTTGTTTTCTATGTATTTTGGGAAGTTGTTTTGATTCCTATGTTCTTTTTGATTGCCATATGGGGTGGTTCTAACAAAAGATACGCTTCAATTAAATTCTTCATTTATACATTTACAGCATCAGTAGTAATGTTAGTTGGATTTATGGCGCTTTATTTCGAAGCTGGAGCTAATTCATTTTCAATGATAGAGATTACCAAGGCAAACATCAATTTCACAGAGGATTTTCAGATTTGGGTCTTTGCTGCATTGTTCATTGGATTTGCCGTTAAGATTCCCTCAGTACCATGGCATACTTGGTTGCCAGATGCTCATGTAGAAGCGCCAACAGCAGGTTCAATTCTTTTAGCGGGAGTTATGCTGAAAATGGGCCTTTATGGTTTGATGAGGGCTGCAATTCCAGTAGTACCGTTGGGTGCAGAATATTTCATACCGGTAATGGTTGTTCTTGCTATAGTTTCAATATTGTATGGAGCTGCATTGAGTTTAGGTCAAGAGGATCTGAAGAAATTAGTTGCTTATTCCAGCGTTTCGCATATGGGTGTAGCTCTGCTGGGTGTGGCCACAATGACTGAATTGGGTTTTGCTGGAGCTGTTTTCATGATGTTTGCTCATGGTATCCTTAGTCCAGCCATGTTCATGATTGCTGGAGTTATGTTGCATCAATTAGGAACACGAGACATTCCTAAATTGGGAGGTTTAGCTAGACATCAACCTAAGACTGCAGGTCTTTTTGTTGTTATTTTTATGGGAAGCCTAGGACTTCCAGGTATGGCAGTTTTTGTTTCTGAACTAGCGGTGTTCATAGCTTTTTTCCAGACACACGGTTATTGGTTACTACTTCCAATATCTGGAATGGTCTTAACGGCAGGTTATCATCTTTGGGCTTTGCAGAGATCGATGTTTGGTGATGATAGTAATCACGTAGACCTAAAGAATGTTCACGAGGCATCTTGGTATGAATTTTATCCATTATTTATGATAATTATTATTGCTGCCTTCTTTGGTATATTCCCACATTATCTTATGGATCCAATAACTGTAGCATGCTATGATATACTAGCGATTATGGGGGCAGTATAATGGATAGTTCCTATCTTTTCTTACCAGAGTTATTGATAGTAGCCAGTATAATGGCAATACCAGCATTGTACATTGCTACAGAGAATAGGAATTCATATTCCATTTGTTCTAATATAACTTTGTCACTTTCTTTATTGTTGCTGGTGTTGTTTTGGTTTTATCCAGATGAAGTGTCTTTTGAAAAAGATGCTACGTTTTACACATTCTATGACCATTTTAGGGTCGATGCTTTTTCACAGCTTTTCAAAGTCATATTTGTTTTAACGGCCTTGACAGTTTCTGTAGTTAGTAGCGCCTATTTTGATGAGGATGAACCACATCAGCCAGAATACTACACTTTACTATTATCCAGCACTTTTGGAATGATGATAGTTGCATCAGCTACTGATTTCTTGACTCTTTTCTTAGGAATAGAGATATCAGCTTTCAGTAGCTATGCAATGGTTGCTTTTAGAAAACAAGATGATAAATCCACTGAAGCTGGAGCTAAATATCTTCTGATAGGTGCATTTTCTTCAGCTCTAACTCTTTACGGTATTTCCTTACTTTATGCACTTACTGGATCGATAACTTTTGATGGAGTTCAAGCAATGTTGTCTGATACAGAAGTTGTTTCTGGTAATTTCAATGAAGTTATTTTTATTTCCAGTTTATTCATTTTAGCAGGTTTAGGCTTTAAGATTGCGGTTGTTCCTTTCCATGCTTGGGCGCCTGATGTTTATCAGGGAGCACCTACTCCTGTTACTACACTCCTTGCTGCAGGTAGTAAGGCAATGGGTTTTGTTGCATTATTTAGAGTATTTTTGTTCACTATGGAATCAGTTTCAGAGGAGTGGAAACTTGTTCTTGGAATAGTTGCTTTGGCTTCAATGACTATCGGTAATTTGGCAGCTATAACACAGAACGATATTGGACGAATGTTAGCCTATTCATCTATTGCTCAGGCAGGGTATATTCTGATTGCAGTTCCTGCCCTTACAGAGGATGCAGTTTCAGGTGCTATAGCTCATACAATGGTACATGCTTTCATGAAAGGTGGTGCCTTCATTATCGTTGCAGGAGTCGGTGCAGTAGGACTTGGATATAATTTAGATTCATTTAAAGGTCTGGCAAATAGATCTCAATTGTTGGCTCTTTCCATGACCGTATGTTTATTGTCTCTGGTCGGTATACCTCCTTTTGCAGGATTCATAAGTAAATTCTTGTTGTTTTATGGCACACTTCAAGCTGGTCTAAATGGTGATTCTTGGATTATAGCATTAGTTGTTGCTGGTGTTTTGAATTCAGCCCTTTCGCTTTATTATTACCTTAAGGTGATAAGGTTCATGTATCTTTATGATGCTGAGGATTCCAAAGAGGTTGAATTTAGTAATTCAATTCGTTACATCTCCTTTTTGACGATGCTTTTCCTAGTGGTAATATTACCTTTGTATTGGCAATCTTTCTTTGATCTTTGTGAGCAGGCTACCACAGCTTTAATGTCATGATTGATAAGAATAGCGAACAATATATTCAATTTCAGAAGTTGTGGAACGGTAAAACACCAAAAGGTGTTAACACTTCTAAGAGAGATTCATTTAGGTCTAAAATGAAGAATTCATGCCAACAAGAGGGTGTTGAATTCAGTGAGATTAACGCTTTTAGAGTGTTCTCTGGTGAAATAAGAGCACTAGATTCAGATACGCATAAGGTTGGTGAGGTTAAAGTAACCAAACCACCTAGAAGACATCTACGCGGACTTTAGTTTTATCACTAGCTATTAATTCGTTAGAAAATGCTAGAGGTACTTGTTCTAAGAGTAGTTTGGTTGACGAATTTGGAACGTCCTTCAAGTATTTACGAGACATTTCTTGCCACGGAGACACTAATTCTTCAAATATATTCTGAGCATCCTCTACTTTAACTGTTTCAATCAATTTTTTGGCTTCTCCAGATTGCACGTAGTCTTTGACAGCCTCTTTGTATTCTATGTATCTACTAAGCCTAGTTACAGGAAGCGTAGGTATTCCCATTGCTAGGTCCCCAATTGCAGTTTTGGTTACCAGGGAATTCAAGAGATCCAAATAATCATCAGTTATTTGATATATGATGCCTACGGTTTCTCCAAATTTCTGCATATCACGGGCTAGTTCTGTTCTAGGTGAGACTAGCGCTCCTAATTCTGCAGCTACTCCGTATAAAGCCCCTGTCTTCATTTTTATTCTATCCATATAAACGGCTTCACTATATTCTGCCTTATCTGTAAAGTCGGCAATTGCACCCTCAGTCAGATATCTACCACATCTTGCTAATGCCCTTCCAGCGTTAATCGTTGCAGCATGTAATGAGCCTGTTGCTACCATCAAATCACCTACTATGATAGCTGTCTTTGGCCCTAATTCTTTCCACAATGCAGGAGCTTCTCTTCTAAACTGATCACCATCCAACCAATCATCATGTATTAATGTTCCAGAATGAATCATTTCCAATGCCATACCACATTCAAATGCCGAATGTGGATCACCCCCAAGAGAGTCTGATACTAACCTGCAAAGAACAGGTCTAAGTTGCTTTCCACCGCTTACTCCTTTCTGCAATAGCGCTCCTATTTCCTTTTGTTCTTTGCTAAGTTCTCTCCTAATATGCCTTTCGAATTCTTCTTTGACTTCAATGTAATACTCGTTTAAGTCGCTTGAGAACGTTCTACTTGTTTCTGGTTTGGTTTTTTCTACCATGTTTAGGTTCGATTATTGTGTTGAAACTTTGGACTATATAAAACAATCATTATAGTGCATAATATTCATATTTTTATTTTCTTTAGTGGAGCTAAATGCATGGATTCTCCTTCCTTTAATGAACTTATAGCGGCTTTAGCACCAGTTATGGTAGTTATGAATGGTATTCCCAGTTCGACAGCCAATCTTCTCATTTGAGCTCCATCAGTTGCGGCACGTCTTCCAGTTGGCAAATTTATGATTAGGTCCACTCTTTTGTTTCTCATAACGGAAAGGATATCAGGTTGTTTTCTATCAGATATTCGCCATATTACTTTGCTATTGATACCATTTTTTCTCAGATGTGCAGCTGTTCCCTTTGTGGCAATAAGTTTGAATCCAAGATCAACTAGTTCTTTTGCGACATCACTGAATTCAAGTTTGAGTTTGTTAGATACTGAAAGAAATACAGTTCCATTAGTTGGTATGGTCTTGTTTCCACCTTTCATTGCTTTTAGGTATGCAGTACCAAAAGTAGGTCCATGACCCATTGCCTCCCCAGTTGATTTCATTTCTGGACCTAGTACTGTGTCTAAACCAGTAATTTTTAACCATGAGAATGTCGGTACTTTTACAGATGCACCTTCCATTTCAATTAAATCTGGTAAATTTGTGAGTTTTTCCCCTAGCATTGCTCTTACGGCTAACCTAGCTAAAGGGTAGCCTGTTGACTTGCTAACGAAGGGTAAAGTCCTACTAGCTCTTGGATTGGCCTCTAGAAGGAATATATCCGAGTCTTTGGTTGCTAATTGTAGGTTTGCAGCTCCAATTATTTTCATCTTTTTAGCCACTTTCTTACTTATTTTAATGACTTCTTCTTGTAATTCTTTAGAAATAGATTGAGGTGGCATAACACAGGCACTATCTCCTGAGTGAACTCCTGCCATCTCGATTTGTTCCATGATAGCTCCAATAATCACGTTTTTCCCATCAGATATTAAATCTACATCAAGTTCGATCGCTCCTTCTAGAAATTTGTCAACTAATACTGGTCTTTCTGGTGTAGCGTGTGTTTCAAGTCTCAAGTATCTTTTTAGTTGTTTTTCATTATGAACAATCTCCATCCCTCTTCCCCCTAGTACAAAGGAGGGTCTTACTAGGACAGGATATCCAATTTCTTCAGCCTTTTCTATAACTTCATTTGAATTTTTAGCTACAGCCCATTTCGGCATTTTTATTTTTGCCTTTTCCATTAGATCTCCGCATTGGCCTCTATCTTCGGCAGAATCCATATCCTTGACTTTTGTTCCTAGAATTTTGGTCTTCAAACCTTCATCTTTGATGTATTTTTCAATCTCCGATGCTAAATTAACAGCTGTTTGACCTCCCAATTGTAGGATTATACCATATGGTTTTTCAGTATCTAGTATCTCGAATATGGCTTCACCGTCTAAAGGTTCAAAGTAAAGTCGATCTGATGCATCAAAATCAGTCGATACTGTTTCAGGATTGTTATTTACTACTACAGCTTCGTATCCAGCCTCTCTAACAGCTTGAACACCATGGACTGTAGAATAATCAAATTCAATTCCTTGACCTATTCTTATTGGTCCTGAACCAAGTATGACTATACTTTTCCCAATGTTATATTCTGTTTTTTCGTCAGAATATGTTGAGTAAAAATAGGGCGTTCTCGCTTCAAATTCACCTGCACAGGTGTCTACCATAAGGAAGGATGAGGTTATTCCAATTTTCTTTCTTTGATTTCTTATTGTTTCTTCTTTTTTACCTGTTAAATTTGATATGTGCAAATCACTAAATCCATTGTGTTTAGCCTTAACAAGGCTATGTTTTGGTATTCTTCCCTTAATTTTTTCTAATTTATTCTCGATTTTAACTAGGTCTGCAATTCTTTCAATAAAGAATGGATGAAATTCAGTTAATTCACAAGTTTTCTGAACTCTTTTTTCGCTAGCATTTCTGCGTTTGAGATAGTTCCATATAACTGTCAATCTTTGATCATTTGGTTCAACGAGGAATTTTTCAAGTTTATCTTTTTTCCAATTAAGTATTTCCGGATATCCTAATCCTTGACCAATAGATCTCCAACCTTTCATCAGGGCTTCCTCAAATGTTCGACCAATCGACATTGTTTCACCTGTCGATTTCATTTGTGTTCCGAGAGTTCTATCGGCAAGTTTGAATTTGTCAAAAGGCCATCGAGGTATCTTGATGACAACATAATCTATGGCTGGCTCAAAGGCTGCACTTGTGTTCCCAGTTACTCTGTTTGGCAATTCATGTAATTTGTGTCCAATACACAACATACTAGCTATCCTAGCAATTGGCACCCCTGTCGCTTTAGATGCTAAGGCTGATGAGCGAGAAACTCGTGGATTTACTTCTATTAAGATATAATCTTCAGTTTTTGAGTGATATGCAAATTGGACGTTACATCCTCCAACTATCCCTAGACTTTTGACAACTTTCAGAGCCGATGTTCGTAATTTTTGATATGCTGTGTCGGGTAGTGTAAGTGCAGGTGCTACAACAATAGATTCACCTGTGTGTACTCCCATTGGATCGAGATTCTCCATTGAACAAACGATGATTGCATTGTCATCTTCATCTCTAAGAACTTCGAATTCGAATTCAAGCCATCCCAAAATTGATTCTTCTATCAGTAATTGTTTCAC
>CAZMPT010000011.1:0-19322 GCA_964568285.1 uncultured archaeon
GAGTCCCAATATCTTTAACCACTTTTTTCAATTTTACTATACTTTTAGCCATAGATCGGTTGACGTTCAATATCTCATCTCTTTCCTTCTGTAATTTTTTGGCTTCTTGAAATAAGCCTTTCATTAAGGCTTCAATAGTATTTCCTGTTTCATCACAGGCAGGACAGAAATCGAACAATTCTCTATCACTTTTGAATATTTCTCTTCTGACGTAGTCTTCAAGTGTGGTTAATGACATAATGCCTATAGGAATTTCCAATTAATATTTCTTTCTATCAATTTATTTTATTTTATTTTCCAATTTTTCTAACTTGTCCGATAGGTTTTTTTGATTCTCGAATAATTTTTCCATTCCTTCACTGAGTTTTTTGTCTAGCATTTCTCTTTCTTTGACTCCCTGTGATCTCTCTTTTGATCCTTGTTCATGAGAATTTATCAAATACTCAAATCTTTCGTCGAGAGTTTTTTGCATCATTTGCAATTCTTCAGTACCTTCCTCAACGTATAAAGATGTCAAAGTTGCTGTAAACACTCCTACTATTATCATTCCAGCAATAATAAGTACTACGGTTAGGACTCTTCCTGCAAAAGTAATGGGATTGTAAATATCTCCAAATCCCCCAGTTACTACAGTTGTAAAACTCCACCACATACTTTCAGCAAAGCTACCTACTGCAGCATCATTATTTCCTTCTCCCAATTGAATAATGATGGCTCCCAATACCATAACTATACAAATTCCCTTGAGTGATTTTTTCATTAATTTTACGTTAACTACAGATGTCAGCTGATCCATTCCTCTCCAGAAGAAGAAAATTATTCTGAACGCTCTCATTACTCTCATAAATCTCATAAATCTCAGTAGTCTCAATGTGCGGCCATATCTGACCTCAGAGACTGCCGGTATAGGTATAGACGTTACAAAATCAATCCAGTGCGTTTTGAGATACCATTTTTTGTCATTTGCAAAACGATATCTCAAGAAGAATTCTGCCAGAAAAATCACACAACAAAAGGCATCAGTGTAAAATATTTTAAGTCGAGTGTCGGCGTGTTCTTCCCCCGATAAATACAATAATTCCCAACTCATTAGACCTAGAATAAAAACAATTAGCCCGAGGATTGTCATTTCTAATATATTTACTCTTTTCTCACTACCTAAAAAATCCACCATTTTTTCTTTCAGTTTAGCTTCTTGGAGAGCGTCATATATCATATTTTTAGAGTCATTAATTCCCTCAGCTTCTCTTTTACATTGAGCCATTTCTGCATGTGCATCTTCAATGCTCGAGGCGTTTCCTTTTAGAATCTGTGCATGTAAGTCTTCTTCAATTTTTCTGGCATTTTCAGTCACCACATCCAAATCTTTCTCAATGTCGTTGTATATACTTTCAAGAATAGGTATTGGTAATTTTACAAGCCTAATATTGTCTACTCTTTCAGCAATGTCTTTCAATTCTGTTTTATCGACTTTCTTGGTCCCCACCAATCGGTCATCCAGAGCGTCTCCATCTTCATCTATGATTTTGGAAGTCACACCCCTCCAAGAAAAGCAACATTTATTGTTTTTTGTTTGCGAAAAGTATATTTTATGTCAAGAATAATAATTTGTAGCAGACATAGTTAGGTAATTATGAAAGTCACACTTTATCAATTGGCTGAAACGGGTAGGTTAAAGCACCTGGTCATGTCAGTCGAATCAAACATAATTGTTACAGAGTGGTGGACTTCCAAAGAAGGTGTAGATGGTAAAAAGCAAATTACTAGGGAAACAATTACAGGTAAAAATGAGGGGAGATCAAATGAGACCACTGACGAGGAACAAGCAATTTTAGAATGTGAACGTAAGATTAAGAAGAAACAAGAAGAAGGATATGTAGAAAGCCTAGAGAAGGCAATGAAAGGACATTCAGCAGTAGTTAGTGAGCCTCTTCCAAGTTCGTTTGCCCCATGCAAACCAATAAACAAGCTTAAATCAAAAGATAATCCATTTGATGGTACTTGGTTGGCAGAAAGAAAATACAATGGCGTTTGTCTTCTTTTACATAATACAGGAAAGGAATTGGTTGCCTATTCTAGAAGAATTAAACCAATCACAGAATTAGTTTCGGTAGTTCCAGACATAGTTGACAATTTGAACAAAATTCCCGAAAATTCCCTTGTCATTGGAGAATTGGTGGCCTTTGATGGCAATAAAATTGAAGATGCTAAAGCATTGAAAGGCGTTACAACAGAAACTACCACCGTTGCTAAGGCAAAAGCCAAGTATGATGCGCTTTCGAGAGAAGGATATGTATTTGATTATTACCTTTTTGACATAATATTTTGGAAAGGCAAGAACATCACACAATTGCCTTTTACCGAGAGAAAAGATTTATCTCTGGAATTTGGAGTTCGTAAAATAGAAACCTTCACACAAGCAATGTCTGATGAGGCGCATAAATTAGGGTGGGAGGGTTTTATTCTCCGCAAGCCTGACGACACAATAACTTTCACTATGAACGGAAAGCCCAAACGTAAAGGAGCTTACAAATACAAATTCATTGAAACAACTGATTGCATTGTAACTCAGATTTCACCAGGATCTGGCAAGCATGAAGTAAGATTTGCTAGATTTCGCTTAGCCCAGTATGAGACCAGCCAATTAACTGGAGAAAAGGTTCTGGTTGATTGCGGTTGGGCAGGAGGTGGCCGTCTTGGTGAGGAGAATATGGATCAGATTACCAAAGAACTAAATTCAAAGGGTTATAATCTGGAAAAACAGAGTTTGAAAGAAAAGGACTGGTTTGCTGTAGAACTGGAATTTCAATCAAGACAGGCTAGAAATAAAAAAGGTCAACTGTGTTTTGAATTTCCTATAATAACACGAACTAGAGAAGACAAACCTCTCGCAGAATGTGAAGTTTAATTATAAAATAGTTACTTGCGTTCCTTTTCCGACATCTAGATTTACAGACCACACATGTTGAAGTTGATCCTTAATTCCTTCAATGTGTGTGACCATCATTACCTGCCCTATGTTCTTAGCCAGATTCTCAAGCCCTTGTAATATGCTGGTCTGTCTTTGGTAATCCTGAGAACCAAGAACTTCATCTAATACCACCATTCCAAGCTCCGCCCCCAGTCTCTCAGTTATGACATCAGATATACTGAGTCTGAAGGCTAGATTGAAAGCATCAACCTCACCGCCTGAGAATCTTTCAAGAGGGTACAACTGCGTTCCATCCATAACCTGTATACTGTAATCATTACGATCAACATGAACTGAATTATAACGAGCCTGCGTGATTTGGCTTAGTCTTTCGCCCGTTCGGTTCTGTAAAACAGGAGCAATTCTTCCAGTAAGATAAGTTCTGAATCCCTTAAGACGTTCTTCCAAGGTTCTCAATAATTTCAAGGTTCGCTCTTCGTCTTTGATTTCAGATTTAAGTTTTGCAATTTCTTGTATTCTTTCTTCTTGATTTTTTAGGTTTTCCGATGCTTTTGTTACGCTCGATCTATGCCGTTCTAACTCTTCTATACTTGAATACAATTTGTCTCCTGCTTTATCCCAATTATTTCTGATAGTATCATATTTTTTATCATCAAATCCAATTTTTTCCAGTTCTGCTTTTGCTTCTTTTACTATTTTTTCTTGAGTTTTGATTTCGCCCGTTTTCTTCTTCAGTGTTTCATTCATTCTTTTTTGTTCTGATTCTAGATTGTCCATACCCAATGTTTTGAATTCACCTTCAGCAGTTTTTTTCTTCAGATTTCTATCATTTAATTTTGTAATTTCTTCTTGCACTTGTCTTTTCTTTGCATTCCAATTTTCTAATTTTTCACTTATTTCTTTGATTTTATCTGGATTGTTTTTTAATTTAATGTTATTGATTTCTTTTTTGAGGGTATCAATAACTTTGGGTCCATGTTCCCTTAATGGTCTCAAACAAACAGTACATTTGCTATCTGGACCTAATTTCTCAATCTGTACTATATGTTTTTGTTTATCCTCTATTCTTGCGTCTTCTTTGCCATATTGTATTTTCATTTGATTTAGCGTTTCTGAGATTTCTTCAATTTCCTTTACAATTTTATCAGATTCTTTCAGTTTGTCATCCAGCTCTTTGGTCACATCATCAGATATAATATCTTTCAGTTTACTCGATCGATTCTTTGCCCTTTCTAGTTTGTCTCCAATTTCAGATATATTGGATTTTGTGTTCCTCAATTCAGTTTCGTAAATTCTCAATTTGTTTTCTACATTCAAGAAATTTTTTTCTGCATCCTGGAACGATTTTAGTTTTACTTGTTCTAGTTTGAATTCTTTATCTGCCCTCAACTTATTTTTTTCAGACTCTTTTTTAAATTTATCCAATTCTTTTTCCGTGTCCTTTAATTGGCCAATAATCTGTTTTAGCTCCGCAATCTTGTCTACAATTTCATCTTCGTTTTGTATAGCCACTCTTTTTCCTTGTAATTGGTTCTCGAGGGCCCTTGCCTCGGCCCCAATGCTTATTCTTGCATCCTTTACCTTTGAAACTTCCAATAATCTTTCCACAGTTTCCTGTCTCTGACTGGCAGTCATATCTGTGAAACTGCTTAATCCACCCTGTTTTGTGAATATGCTCGTGTAAAAAGCCCGATAGTCCATATTAAGCAATTTTTCAATTTTTGAATTGACTCCGCTGGTCATGACTGCTATCTCTTTTCCCCCACTCTTCAACTTTGCATCTTTCAATGTTCTTTCTACAAGATAGGGGCCATCTTCTCCGTGATCAAATTCCATAACAACCTTGCATTTTCCTTTAGCACCTATGGTAGTTAGACCATCTGCCTTTCCACGTATAGCCTGCGTACCATACAATGCCCATCCAATAGATTCAAGCATAGATGATTTTCCGGCACCATTGTGTCCAACTATCCCAATTAATCCAGATTCTGGAAAATCAATATCCAGTTCCTTTATGCTGCGGTAATTCCTGACCGAAAGAGAACGTACTCTCAAAACAGAACCTCCTGCGCTTTTTCAAGTATGTATTGCTTTTCCTTCTCATCTATATCTTCAATCGGTACATCTTCAAGGTATTTCTGAAATTCTTCTGGCAATGGACCTATCTCAGAATTAGATACAGCAACCATGCTGCTCGATATCAAATCAGGTTCAATCGCAAGATTGATAGATTGTTTTGCGACATTCTGCAATGCTTTTCTATCAACAGTAGCCCAAAGTTCCTTTGTCAGATTTTTGATTCTTAACCTTACGATCTTACCTTCAGGTTCTGAGAATTTTATTATCTCCATTAATTTGTCAGTTAGACTTTCATGGCCATGCGTTTTGGCGTCATACTCCAATTTGACAAATTCGCGTGCTTCTATTTCCTTATGTTCAAATTTCGGACCTGGAAATTTTACCAAGACGTATCCTTTTGGATAGTCGGCCTCCGAAATCGAAAGTCTCTCGGGAGAACTACAATAGCACATGTTATCCCCTAACTTGGTGAAATTATGGTAGTGACCCAGTGCAATATAATCCCATGATTTATTGAACAATTCAATAGGCAAGGTAGTTTGATTTAATTCATTGTTTTCAAATACACCAATTCCCGCACCCTTAACCGAACCATGAGTTACTAGTATGTTGTATTTGTAATTGGAATCTGGAGTGGCATTACCTACTTGTTCAGCCAAACTAGATGAATGAGCAACGCCAGTAATCAGTAAATCACCTATTTCTATTGTTTCAGGTTTTCCATCATACATAATCGAAACATCAGGGATTCTTTCGAGAAGGGTGAAAACGTGTCCAGTCTCAGATAATCTTGGAGTTTCATGATTCCCAGCCAGTACGACAGATTTTATTCCAGCTTCTGAGAGTTTGTATAGCCCTTCTCTGGCCCTTACAATTGCTCTATTGGATGGACTTACACGGTCAAAGAAGTCACCAGCGTGGATAAAGACATCAGGTTTAATCTTGACGGCTTCCTGGACTAATCTGTCCCAAGCATTGTAGACGTCAGCTTCTCTTTGATTCAAACCAGCATCATCTTCATCAAGAGGAACAGTCTTGTTGAAGGTTCGATAGCCTAAGTGCGTATCTGCACAGTGGAAAATAATCATCAGTTATAATGGCAATATGACTAATTATAAATCATTTATTTGTATCTTCCAGATAATATTTTGACAAAAGGTGATATTAATTTTTGCATTAATAATTTCTTGGTATTTGATTGCTCAATATTCTCAGCTATAGGCGGACTGAGCTTGTAGTAGAAACTAACAAAAATCATACCAGGTCTGTTCTTCAGAAGCCAATCATCTCTCCAGTTACGAAGTACATTGATCTCCTCGGCGAAAGGAGTTCCGAAGGCAGCAGTTGCTATGAAACATCCACCACCACCTCTTTCAGTGAACATTTCATCTCTTTCATCTTTTTCGACGAAATCATTAGACCACATCATCATCTCTTCTTCGTCCATACTAATTAATCATGTTGCAATTATAAATAAACATATGTTTTTGTCAGGAAAGGCGTTCCGCCATGGACATTTCAATCGAAGATGGTAAAACAGTTGAAAATTGCGTTACCCCGAACCGCAACGTGTCTCATTCTAAATGTGCCTTATGTAAGAAAAAATTTGAACAGGAATCTGACCTCAGATTGTTGATAGATAATTCAAGTTATGGATATGGTTCACACTATTCATTGTTCTGTTTTGACTGTAGTGCAGAAGGTTTTCCGGTTGAAGTTCTTCAGGCCTGTAGTTTAATTGAAAAACGTTTGCATCAGTCCCAAGACACAGTTCTAAAAGCAGCCGAGATAAGAGAAATAAGAGACATTTTTAGTGTTGAAAAGATAGCTTTACACAGAACTGCTATAATCTCCAATTACGAACAATACGACTGGACAGCAAATTGGGAGCCATGGATTAAACCTGTTAAATCGGTAAGGATTAGAGGTCTGGCAGCTCTCAAGGCTCTAGCCTATATTGGTGGTAAAGACGCAATCAAGAAAATGGTAGAGGGTTTGAGTAGCGGAGAACTAAATAATCGAAAATTCATATCCGAGGCGATGCATGAAATTCAGAATCCTGAATTTGCTAAGGCATTAAAGAATGCTAAAGGACAGGATAGAAGCCCCGAAGTGAACAGAAATATAGCTGCAGCCATTGAAAAGTATGAATCTCTCGAGGAAGGTCAGAAAAATGATGAACTTAGTAAAAAGTCCGTAAAAGAGTTAAAGAAAATATTGGTAGAAACAGAAGAATATGGACTCGTTTTTTTAGTTTTGAAGAGAAAGAGCAAGGATTGGGTTAAGGATTCTCTCCAGATTCTTGAAGACGTCTCACTCCACGCTAAGATGCTCATAATTCAACATTTATCAATGGAGGGCAATGAAATTGTAACTGAAGCCTTGTTGAAATTCAAGGATCATGATCATATAGGATTCCGACGCCAAGTTAGAAAGATTTTGATTGATAGGGGCGTCGAGTTGGAAGAGGATGAAACCGTCAAACTTACCAATTTTTTGGAAAATGATGATCCTAGTTTGCGTATGATGGGGCTTTCGATGATGCAGGGTTTGTCCTCTGGCAACGATTTTTTAGGTTTTGTGATAGGATTGAATATGTTTGATTCAGATAAGAATGTTCGTGCTAAGGCTAAAAGTATCTTTCTGAAACATGCATCAAAGGATTTGAAAGAAAAAATCAAGAAAGTATGGAAGGCCAGCTATCGTACTATCAAGAGTAAAGAAAGAAATGTTGTTACCTTTGAGAAAGTATTGGATGGATTGCGAGATTCTCTATTTAGTCTCAAGGATATTTGCCATGTAGCTATCAAAACTGAAAATTATGCTATAGCGGCAGTAAGTAATTTACATAAGACTAATGAGAATTGTTTAGACATTGCAATTCCTCTTCTTGGCCAGGGTTGGCCATTAGATGATGCTGCCGTAAGTTCAATTTCTCAAATGGGAGAAATAGCGGTTCCTGCATTGATAGAGTCTTTGAAGGATGAGAATAACCGATTCGTAGCTAACGCAGCAACGACTTTAGGCAATATATCATCACCAGAATCAGTAGGGCCTTTAATCGAGTCGTTAAAACACGAAGGGGATTTTGTCCGCCGACGCAGTACTGAGGCCTTAGGAAATATTGGAGATAAAAAGGCAGTAGAACCCATTACAGAATTGATAAAAGATGAAGACAGCTATGTCAGGGAGGCAGCAGTAAATACACTTGAAGAATTGGGCTGGTCTCCTAAAACTGATGAACAAAAAATAGATGTTCTAGTTGCTAAGAAGGACTGGGCTTCAATCAGTGCTTTGGGGAGCGGCGCAGTAGATAGACTTATTTCTTTGTTGAATGACGAAGGTTATGGCGTTGGAAGAGAAGCAGCTTCTTGTTTAGGAGAAATTGGAGATCAAAGGGCAGTAGAGCCACTTATTACAATTATCCAAAACAAAACTCCGGACGTTGTTGACAATTCAATTACAGCTTTGGGAAAAATAGGAGACCAAAGAGCATTTGAAGCCTTAGAACAAGTTATCGTTGAAGCTAATGATTACCAACGCCCCCGATATAAAATGGAACTGGCTTTGGAAGCGCTAGTTCTATTAAATGATGAGCGTACTTTTGATGTAATTGTTGATAGGTTTGTAAAAGCCACTAATGAAGAAGACACTGAGGCCTTAAAAATAACACTAAATTTATTGGGAGATAGTGCAGATCCAAGGTCAGTAAAACCAATAATTAACTGGTTAGATTCAGGCAGTTTATCAAAAATCGCTTTAGCATATACAAGAGGTTCATTTTATAGATTCAGTTCTATAATTGACTCTGCAGGAAATGCATTAGGGAAGACTGGTAAATCAGCTCTAAAAGAAATATTAGAATTACTTGAATCGGATAAATACAATCGTATGGTATCCGTATTAGCACTAAATCTCTTAGAATGCAAACCAGATAATGATGATTTGATGCAACTTTATCTATTGACAAAGGATTCCATGAAATCAAGAGATCAGACGCTTATCGCGCCAGAAAGCTATATTGAGGATTGTATTAGTATAGGAAAAATTGATTCTTTATGTCGAGTACTCGAAGAGTTTGAACCTTTTGGTGCCCCACAAGTAGGGCAACTTTATGAGGATTATAATAATGGCAAGTATTACCTAAGAGTTGCAGAAGCTTTGGCAAGAATTGGTGACAAGCGAGCTGTGGAACCGCTGAAAAAAGCAGGTTTAGAAGTACATATTCTATGGCTTTCTGGAGATGTTCAAGGCCTTCTTGACATCATAGGCTCAGATGATGATGATTTTCTTTCTTTATTGCTTAGAGAAACAGCAGCTAAAGCTTTAGGTTTTATAGCAGATGAAAAAGCAATAGATCCTTTGATGGATGTTCTTTCTAGGGATTCCAACAGAGGTCAGTACGGACTACAAGGAGGTCGCGAACCTAAAAAAGCAATAGAGAAAATTAAAGAACGACAACAAAATAAACTTGATTTAGATGATGATTCTAATATCAATTTGTTGCTTGAAAGTGCCGACGATTCAAAGGTCATTAGAGGATTGGATAATGCTAAAGAAATTGATCTTAGTGAAGAACAAAAAGAAATAGTTCTTGGAATAAAACTATGGAATAAAGACCTTGAAGTAAGAAACAAAGCTGAAGAAATATTAGGTTCTAGTAATTTGCTTGAAGAAACAAAAAAGTTGAGCAATCTTTGGAAGTTAAAAACATTGAAAAGTGTTGGTAATAATTGTGAAAAATTAAAAGCACTAGGAATAAATGGAGCTATGCCAGTGCACAAATTAATTTCTTACATAGAGGATTACACATACGGAAATCGGAAACAAAGAAAGGAAGCCTTAGAATTGTTAGGCAAATTTGGTAATTCACAAGCAGTATTTCCTCTTGTATCAGGATTTTCAGCAGGTGAATCTCGCTTTGAGACGGCGATAGTTTTGGGTAAAATTGGAGATTCAAGAGCAATTAAACCCTTAATGGAGGCGTTTAAAGGTAGGTATGATTCTTCAGCTACTACTGTAAGGTCAAATGATGAACTAAATTTGCGTGTAGCTATTGCGATAGCATTGGGAATGATTGGCGATTCACAGGCTACTGAAGCATTAATTGAGTTCGGCCTTTCTACAAAGGGCAGAAATACAGGGTACGGAGATAGAAATGCTGCAAATGTGAGAGGCTATTCTGCTGAGGCTTTGGGAATAATAGGGGAATCTTCAGCTGTAGATTCCCTTCTAAAGGTACTTGGTGACTCTTCATCTATTGATACCCTAGATATGGACAAGCTAACCTTTTCTTGGAGTTCAATGGATGGCAATACAGTTAGTGTAAAAGCTATAGAAGCTTTGGTCAAAATTGGCGATCAACGGGCTATTGAACCTTTGGTAAATATGCTTGAACATGGAGATCCAGTCGGTAAAGCAGGAGTTTCTAAGCCATACTGGCCCTGCCACGAAAAGAAATCTCTATCTTGGGCACTGGAAAAATTGGGCTGGGAACCAGATACGGATGAAAGGCGTGCACTTTTCCTACTTAACAGATCGGAACATAATGTATGGAATCTTACAGAAGATGAATTTACTAGTTGGGGTTCTTCAGCAATAGATCCACTATGTAATTTGCTAAAGCACAAACACGTTACGGTTCAGAGGAAAGCTATTGAGACATTAGGAAATATCGGAGATTCACGTGCTATAGGACCTCTCACTGAGGTGGCCGAAACTAGCGATGGCTATCAGGTTGTTCAAGCTTTGCAAAAGCTAGGTAGTGAAGCCGTACCTTCACTTATAGAAATAGCAGAAAGTGGAAGGGACGTAAGCCTACATGCAATTTATTCACTTAGTTTTATAGGTGATTCTCGTGCTTTGAAGCCACTTACTATCTTTTTGGAACATGAGAATGAGGATATTCGTAAGGCTGCCATTGGAGCGTTTGGAGACCTTCATCAGAAAAATGTGACAATACCTGAAGATGTTGTAGAAAAACTCATAAATTTGATACCTTATGAATCAGGAGTGGACAAAGAAATTAGAGAAGAGGGGATTCAAGCTATAGGAAAAATAAGACCTACCAAAGCCGTGGAATCTTTAATTGGATTTCTAGAAGTTGTAATAAAAGATGAAGAAATTCTAAAGTATGGTAATCCGAACTATTATTCTTACCCATATGCTATGATTGCTTTAGGAAATATTGGTGATAAACGCGCCCTAGATATTCTACTAAAGATTCTGAACAAACATGATGCTGAAAACACGATTCGGGATGTTAACCAAGTGTTTTATGCGTTGGGAGATTTAGGCGACAAACGTGCGATCCCTAATCTTCTTAAAATACTTGAAAAAGGACCCTGGGAGCATCAGCATCACATAACCAGAGCGTTAGAGAAACTTGGACATAAGGTGGAATGACATCTATAGAAAAGGGTGACTGGGTATCAGCCACTAAGGCTCGGAATTACATGAATCAAGATCCAATACTTGATTGGTTTGAATTATATGGAGATGAAAACGGGTTTCAGAGAGACACCGCAGCTCCAAAATATGATGTAAATTTAGATTTCGTTCAATTATTATTTCGCAAAGGTAACGAATTCGAACAGGTGGTAGTTAATCATATGCAAAAATTTGGTTCAGGCAAATTTGTTACGGTTGCACAAAATTACAAAGATAGTAGAGATTCAAAAAAGCAAGAGGAAACACTTCAGTATATGAAGGATGGAGTACCTTTTATTCTTCAAGGCGTTTTAAGAAATTCAGATAACAAAACTTATGGTATGCCAGATATAATGGTAAGAAGCGATTATCTTTCAAAAATACCTGAAACACAAGAGTACAAAGATTTCCAATTCCTTGACAAGCCTGCAAAAGAATTAGGCAAAGATTATCACTACCGAATTATTGATGTAAAATTTACTACCTTGACTTACAATGCAGACGGGCATTATCTTCTTGGCGCAGGAGCCTATAAATCGCAATTAGCAATATACAATAAGGCATTAGGAAAACTGCAAGGTTTCACGCCACCCGAGGCCTATCTTTTGGGCCGTAATTGGAAAAGAACTAAGGCTGGCACAGAGTTTTCTGGTGAAGGAGCTTTTGACAAATTAGGCATAGTCGATTTGTTCAACATCGATAGAGAATATGAAAAGAAAGCTGAAGAAGCTGTAGAGTGGGTAAGAAAGGTTAGGAAGGAAGGTAAATCATGGACTATAGCAGATCTTCAGGAACAGAATATATGGCCTAATTGTAAAAATACATATGATTATCCTTGGCACAATGCTAAGATGCAAATAGCAAATAAATTAGAAGATTTGACTAAGGTCTGGCAGATTGGCCCTAAAGAAAGGTCCCAAGCTCACAAAAAAGGAATATTCACATGGAAAGATCCGGAATTAACACCGGAAAAGATAGGAATTAAGGGTGCAGTAAAATCTAGTATAATGAGAGAAGTATTAGATATAAATAATCAAGATGAGCACAAGGTTCTTCCTCCGATAATCTCCAACAATGACAAGAATTGGCAACAAAAACCAAAATTGGAATTCTTTGCTGATTTTGAAACGGTCAGCAACATCGAAGATGATTTTAGTCAATTCCCTAAACAAGGAGGTCAGGAACTGGTATTCATGATAGGCTGTGGGTATGAAAACAATGGAGAATTTGAGATTGAGGTTTTCACGGCAAAGAATTTGAGTATTGAAGAAGAAGCTAGAATTATGACTGAATGGTTTGATTATATGGAAAGTGTAAAATCAAAAATCTTGGGCTCAGATGCCGAACTTCCAAATATTTTTCATTGGTCTCCCGCCGAATTAACTTTCATGGGTGTTGCCCAAGATAATTTGGAGGGTGACGAAGTTGGGATGTTAGACAAAATATACAAAGACAGAAAGGATATGATAAAGAATTGGAAGGATTTACCTTGGTTCGATTTTCTGAAAGTAATGAAATCTGAACCTATTGTGGTAAAAGACGCGTTTGGTTTTGGTTTGAAGGCTATTGCTAAGAATCTTGAAAAACATGGTTTGACCTCTACTACTTGGGACGACGGTCCCACTGATGGGTTAGGCGCTATGGTAGGGGCTTGGCATTGCGATAAAATCTCAAGAGAAAAGGGAATTGATATGATTGATACAGAAATTATGAAAGGAATAAAGAAATACAATATTATAGATTGTAAAGCAATGTGGGATTTGATAAATTATTTGAGAGAGAATCACACCCCTCAATAGCATTTTTAAACAATAGTTCCTTAGAATCTTATGGAAGACCTCCAAGAAGAATTAGACGGCATGGCCAATGAATTGGCAAACCTTGTTGAACAAAGAAAGATTATTGAGTCTCAAGAGATGGAGATAAAACAGAAGATGATGGAGACTATGAAGGGTAACAATCTGAATATATGGTCTTTTGAAAAAGGAAAGATAGCACATCAATCTCGAACAAGTTATAGTGAGTGGGATTTGCCTGCGATAAAATCTAAAATTGGGGAGCATCAGTTTGATGAAGTCGTCAATATTAGAGTTGGAGAGTTAAGAAAGAAATTAACGGCCATCGGCATAGAACCAGAGGGTCATGATGCATATTTATCTACGGTAGCTACACCTAAGGAATCAGAATGGGTGGTTTTTAGGCAAAAGAATGAGTCAAGTTAAAACTTTATATTTAGTTATTTCTTGATTTAGTCTATGGCTCGTGAGATATGTATTGAGTTAAATGGGAAATCATCTAAATTTGGTTTTTCAAAGATCTCTCGAGAGAAAGTATATGGTAGCAAAAAAACAGTGGTTGTTGATAGTAACAACAATCCCTGTGTTCGGGGGAGTATTCCTATTGATGGTGATGTGATTATACCAAAGGCAGGCACGTCTACGATATACATTAATGATAATTTTGAGATGTTTTCACGCAGAGATCTGGAGATGTATAATACTGCAGGAGAGAAGATGGAATTGCTTCCAGGCACTCTGAATGTAGAACAGAAAGCAGAAATTGTTGATCAACAGAGGCTTTTGGACCATTTTATTACGAGTATTTATTCTTTAGAACCTTCAGAAATAGATGATTCTACACAGAAGGAACTTGATGAGGGTAGTATTCTGGAGACAGTTTTCAACTATTATGCAGGTTATAACATATCGAGTCTGTTTATCATGAAGACAGCTGAAGGCATATTTGGTTTGGTTGGTGAACCAACTAATTTTGAATATAGTTCACATGACGTAGGTGAAGTTGTAGTGGAAGAAGATGAAGAAGAGGCAGAGTTCGATGACATGGACTTTGGTATGCTATGAGCCGGAACATGAGGTACATAAGGCTGACTGATAGCAAGAAAAGAGACGCTAAGGTACAGTACATCTCACCTCGTAAAAGGAAGGCGGGAAGTTATCGTAATTCAAAGGGGGAAGATGTTAAGAGTTATAGATTCATAAATGACACGGACAGCCATAATCCACAGAATTTATTGAGATTATATGAGGACACGGAAGAGCTAGCTGAACAATTAATCAAAGATGATCCAGAAGTTGATATGGAGAAAGCAGGTAGAATGATAGATTCAGCTAATCAGGTCTGGATCGCTGAGGATGGAAAGGTTCTGTATTCTGCTAAAATGATGAATGTTGTCTACTCTCCAGAGGGAGATGTAAAGAGTACAGAGGATTTTGAGGATCAGGAACCGACAGTTATGGAGGATATTGCTTTACCATGGACTGGCAAATTATTGCCCATATCTGCAGTTATCACCAAGTTCGCCTTGTTGAGAAAACTGCAAATTAGCCACTTAGATGGCCTTACTTTTGATTTTTTATATGATATCGCAAAATCTCTTCAGGACAAGAAGTCGATGTTATACGTCGGTGGAGGTCCAGCTGGAAAGGACCCTCTTATTTTCCAACGAAATGGAACTCCGCTCAGAGGATTTCTTGAAGGGCGCGTTAAAGATAGTTCATACTTACTAGTATTGCATTTGTCAAACTTGGAATTGATGAAGGTGCCCGAATGAGTGTCTTCGCCGATTCTAATAGCGTTAAGAAATATGGTGATGGGACTAAGTCATCGGCTGGAGCTTTGAAAGATTCGATTTTAGCGAATGAGCTAAAACTCTACAAGAAACGCGTGGCTTCGCAATATCAGCTCCTAAAGCCAAGTCGGATTAAGGACATAAATGGAAAGGTTTGGATATCAGCTAAAGTAGATGGAGAATGTTGGTTTCTGCTAAAGAAAGGAAATAATTTTGCTTTTTCATCATACAATGGAAGAGTCATAGAGAATGTGCCGGCACTTGAAGAGGCCACGAAATTGTTATCGAATGTCGAGGGCGATTTGATAGTGGCCGGTGAATTATTTTCTTCCGGTGAAAACAAGTTCGATGAGATGAAAAGTTTGGCCTCTGAAACTGGAATTGGTGTCTTTGTAGGTGCTGATGAACCCAGTTTAAGTACTAAAATTCAGAAAGCTAGTACGAAGGCAGGAGGTATGGCTGGAGGATTTATTGGAAGTGAGTTAGGGGCCCTGATTGGCACGGCTATTCTTCCCGGCGTGGGATCTGTTCTGGGAGCTATTCTAGGTGGTGAATTGAATGGAAAGGCAGGAAGAGTCAGAGTTCACAGTGTAGCTAAAACAATCGCAAATGACAATTCTAGTAACCAACTGGGCTTCAAGGCATTCGATTTAGTTCAAGAGGGCGATAGAAAATATCATGGTGATCCTTACGAGGAGAAGTTGCGAAGAATGGCTGAAATTTTCAAGGGCGGTAAGAGAGTCAATGTGGCCCCTACTTTTGTTGGAAAAGATGCCAGTGATGTCGTCACTTGTTATCGCGAATGGGTTGATTCAAGACTAGCAGAGGGCCTTGTAGTTCGTAATGAGCACGGTATAGTTTACAAAATAAAACCACGTATTGAAGTTGATGCAGTAGTAGTAGGATTTGGGGAAAGAAGAAATGCCTATCCAGATCTTGGGGAGCTTGTCGTTGCCTTGAAAAGAGAGGATGGTTCATACCATATTCTGGGTTCCGTTGGAGTAGGTTTTAGTGATGATGAACGTATGGAATGGCATAAGCGCTTATCTTCAATGGTTGTTGACTCGTATTACAGATATCGCAGCAGTGAAGGAATGCTTGTTAGATTTGTAAAGCCCGAAATAGTAGTTCAGGTAAGGTGCAGTGATCTACAACCTTTAAATTCAAGAGATTACAGCATAATGAAAATGGTTCTGGACTATAGTGGCGATAGTTATGATGCAAAAGGCCAGATGCCATTGGTAAGCCTGATACATCCGGTTTTCCAGAAGGAAAGAGAAGACAAAAAGGTAAACACAGCAGATGTTGGTCTTGAACAAGTTTATTCTATTGTTCCGTTCGAATCCCGTAATGATGAGACCAAGGAAATAAAATTAAACAGTTCTAAGACAATACATAGAGAAGTTTATGTCAAGGTAACTAAGGAACTGCGTTCAGTTAGAAAATTTGTTGCTATTGAGACTAACAAGAACAAACAGGATTCACGTTATCCACCCTTTGTGCTTTACACCACAGATTTCTCTCCTACCCGTGCCTCACCCTTGAACACCAACATCTTGGTTGCTCCCAATAAGAAAACATTGGAAGGTCTTATCACAGCTTGGAAAGAAAAGAATGTTAAAGGAGGTTGGAATTTAGCATAATGCCACGAGGAGAACGTAGTTGTATTGGTAAGGCCCGTGTTGTTCGCGAAACGCTGGAGGAAGTAGGTACAATGACTCCAGAGATTGGAAGGACAATGGGAGACCCCACTCAATGTCATAGATTAATATCCAGAATGTGCGATAATTGGAATACTAAAGATGCAGATGAATTTTACGATAAATTAGAGCAAATAGACAATGAGGATTTACAGTATGATGTAAAAAAAGCTCAACAAGACATACTTACTAGATCAATGGGTCACAAAAAACCATTTTAATTCTTATGAAATCAGAGATATCTGATACAAACCCGGAAGAAAAACGTATTAAGGCAGCAATTGAACTGGGAAATAATAAATCCCAAGAATCTAAAGATTTGTTGATTCAAACACTCAGTACCCTTAATTCATTTGTAAGGGATGCCGTTGTTCAATCCTTAGTAAAAATAGGGGATGTGGAGTTTCTTTGCAGTAATATGGATAATGAACACCGCTATGTTAGAAGAGGTATAGTCCAGGCTTTAGGCAAATTAGGTGGTGAAAAGGCATGCATAGTGCTAACTGAGGCTTTGAAGGATAGAGAATGGGGAGTGAGGATGTATGGAGCAGAAGCCTTGGGTAAAGTTGGTGACCAAAGGCACGTTCCAGAGTTAACCGATCTTCTAAGGGATGAGCATGAATGGCCACGTAGAGTTGCTAAACTTTCAATAAAGGAATTGTCAAAGTAAAATATTATTTGTATGCCCACATTCACATATCTATGATTAGCGGTGAACAGACCTTTGGTATTGTAGCTAACGCGGAAAAGGTTAAAGCATTTACAAAAAATATTATACAATCTAATCAGAAAATGGAAAACTGGAATGTAGATAACTCTGAAGAAATATCGAAAGGTCTTTTAAGCAGAAGAAAAAAGGTCCCAATTTGCATATGGGGCCCTCATGGGATAGGTAAAACGGAAATGCTGAAGTCTGTTGCCGAAGAACTTACAATTGAAGAGAAAAGGAGTAGTGATGAAAAATGGTTGTTCACTAGCATAGCACCAGCCCAATTCGAGGAGATGGGCGATCTATTAGGTATGCCATCTATAGATCCAGGAGTTCTTGATGATCCCAGTGATGATAAGACAATTTTGGTACCTCCCGAATGGACTCCTTTCAAAGTAGAACAGAAACGTTTTGAGGAAACTGGAAAACATGGTCCAGGTATATTTTTGATAGATGACGCAAATAGGGCAGATATTAGAATAATTAGTGGATTGATGCAACTTTTACAAGATTACGAATTAGCATCGTGGCGTATGCCAGAAGGTTGGCACATAGTGCTGACAGCAAACCCTCCTGGTGGAGAGTACATAGTCAAGGAGATGGATGATGCCATGATGACTCGAATGATGCATATAGAAATGCGATACGATGAGAAAGTCTGGGCCCGGTGGGCAGAGGGACAACACATAGACCCCCGAGGAATAAGTTTTGTCCTTGGATATCCAGAATTGATGACTGGTAAGAGGACTACTCCCAGAACATTGGTTCAATTTTTTAATGCAATTGAAGGCATAGATGATTTGAAAGACCGAGATAATGCAGACTTGGTAACAACTATTGGCCGTTCCTGTCTTGATCCTGAAACAGTCGCCGAGTTTCTCCAGTTCGTCAGAAATTCGTGGTCCAAAATAGTTCAGCCTAATGAAATTCTGGATTCTAAGAGTTTCAAGGACATTGAGAAACGTATGGCATCACTAGTAGCACCTAGTGATGGTAAAAGTGTAAAGAGAGTAGATATTGCGAATATCATAACACAACGATTGATAAACAAACTATATGTGATGGAAGATACATTTGTAAAAAAGCAAAGAGATAATGTTGTACAATATCTGAAATTAGATGCGATTCCACTTGATCTCAGAGTTGCTGCAGGTAAAGATCTCTATAATTTTGCAATAAAAGCCTTCAACGATAGAGAAGCAAGTGCAGTTCTCAAGAAAAACCGCAAAATGATAACTACTATTTTTGAAGATGCAGATTTGGCTAAAGATATTTTAGGTAAGATGAGTTGAAAGTTAAATACGACTCAGCCCAAATTCAAGATCAGATTTCATCAACTTGTATCGATTTGATAATGAAAGATGCTTTTTTTGGTCATTTTTTATTGAGCATCAACCGAGAATTATCAGATGATGGCCCTACACTTTGGGTTCGCCCATCTGATGATGACAAAGTTATAATGGGAATAAATCCAGAATTCTGGGGCACCCAGCTAAACGACAAGAACTTTAGGATGGGAGGCATAAAACACGAAGTTTTACACGTGGTATTCAAACATCTAACTAGAGCTCAAGAAAGAACAGGTGGTCGGCTTAGGTATTCTAATCCTAAATTATTCAATATCGCAGCTGATTTGGTAGTTAATCAGTATATTGAACCTAGCTGGTTGATTGATGGCGCAGTTAAATTGGAATTATTTCCAGATTTAAATCTGAGAAAAGAGATGGATGTAAGTTATTATTATGACAAATTAGAAGATTTTCTTAGAGATCAGATGGATAATCCCCAACAAGTCTCAGTCGATGAATGTCCTAGTTGTGGTGAATCATTGGGTTCAGGAGGTTCAGATGGCGATGGTGAAGGCGAGGAATCCGAAGGTTCAGG
>CAZMPT010000012.1:0-8986 GCA_964568285.1 uncultured archaeon
CAGAGGATGCATGATTTGTTCTCAGCAGGTAGAATGGAAATTGATTTACCGACTCCAGATGAGTTAGCAGGTACTAATGTGGTTGAGAGACCTGAGGAGGGTTCATCTCAAACAACTTTTCGAAGTAGTTAATTGTTTTTGAGACCCTAGTATTATACCGACCTTTGCAATAGTTCAAATATGCGTAGGAAACCAACAGTTCCGCTTAAGGAAGAAGTAAAGTACGGACACGGTTTCTTTAGAGGTGAAAAATGTCCTCTCAGTGGAGAGGAAGGTGTATTAGTGATGTCCCCAAGACATTTGGACCAGTTTGGAAGGATAATGGCAGGAGTTCTACGTCACTTCCCGGACAAATTTGATCTTGAGATGGACAAGCAAGGCTGGGTTGAAGCATCTGAATTTGTTGAAGCAGTAAAGGCTCAGAGACGCCATTTTCACTATTTAGAAACTAAGCACTTACAAGGAGTGGTAGAAACAGATCCAAAGGGTAGATATCAGTTGAAAAATGGCCGTCTTAGAGCAACTTATGCCCACACTCTAGATTTAGAATTGGACTTACCTACTGATCAGAATCCTGAACATCTGTATTTTGCCTGTTCCAAAGAAGACTCAGATGAATACTTGGAGCATGGCTTGTATCCTGGAGACAGGAATATGGTTCATCTTTCCAGCACTAGATTGAATGCGTTAGAAGCAGGTCGTCACATAATTGGAAAACCAATAGTCTTGCTAGCAGATGTTAGGGCTGCGGAAGAAGCCGATTGTGCGATAATGAAAGCAGGAACAACCGTATATCTATCTAAAGAGATACCTGGTAATTTTCTCAAAAAACTTCCTGACAGTACATAGTTATCATGGAACACAAAAAACAGAATTTGGAACGGAGATCCGTTTCCCGAGTACTGATTAGTGTAAGCGACAAATCAGGAATTGTAGAATTAGCTAGGACACTGGAGAAGTGCGATATAGAGATTATTTCCACGGGCGGGACGTTTAAGGAGTTATCAGACAAGGGTATTACTGCAGTTCCTGTCGAGAAAATCACCAATTTCCCAGAAATGATGAATGGGCGAGTCAAGACCTTGCATCCAATTATTTTTGGAGGCATTCTAGCTCAAGATACTGATAAGTCTGAAGCCGATAATCATAACATTCAACTGATAGACATGGTGGTTTGCAATCTTTATCCATTCACGAAGGCAGCCGCAAAAGGGGTATCTTCTGATGAATTGATTGAACAGATTGATATTGGAGGTCCAAGCCTTCTCCGTGCAGCTTCCAAGAATCATGAAAGGGTTGCAGTTGTAACAGACCCATCAGATTACGACTGGATATCTAAAGAAATTGTGGCTGGTGGTTCGAATCTAGAGCAGCGGCGCCAATTAGCACTGAAGGCGTTTCGGCATACCGCGGAGTATGATACAATAATTCAAAATGAGTTATCATCCAGATTCGATGAAGAAGATTTACCTCCTTCTCTTCATATTACTGGAATTGGTAGTCCACCACTGAGATATGGCGAGAATCCTCATCAGTCATCTATATTTTATTCAGATCCCTTGTTTAATGGGCCCTGTGTTCCTAATTCACAGCAACTTCAAGGTAAACAACTTAGTTACAACAATCTTTTGGATTTTGATGCTGCAGTAGCGATGGTAATGGAATTTGAGGCTCCTACTGCAGTTATTGTTAAGCACAATAATCCGTGCGGAGCGGCGAGTGATGAAGATTTAGTAAAAGCCTATGAATTGGCAGTTCAAACAGACCCTGAAAGTTCATTTGGAGGAATAATTGCATTCAACAGAGAAGTTGATGAAAAACTTGCAGAAGCAGTCACATCAGCATTTAAGGAAGGAGTAATAGCACCTTCATATACTAATTCAGCACTTTCTATTTTTTCAACGAAAGAGAATCTCCGTGTTTTAGAAACGGGTTCACTTTCTAATTACCAGAGAACACCATCACTTCGTTCAATTGATGGAGGTTGGTTGCTTCAGGAGGCAGACAACATTTCAGTTAATATGTCCGAATGTAAGGTTGTTACTAAGCGTAAACCAACACAGGATGAATTGGAAGGATTACAGTTTGGATGGAATATAGCGAAGCATGTCAAAAGCAATGCTATTGTTTTCACACAAAAACAAAGAACGGTAGGCATAGGTGCAGGCCAAATGTCGCGTATTGATTCTGTTAAGATAGCAACATCTAAATCGATTCCTAATGCTGAGAATACAGTGATGTCATCTGATGCATTTTTTCCTTTTAGGGATGGTATTGATGAAGCTGTAAAATCAGGTGTAACTGCAATTATTCAGCCTGGAGGGTCGGTTCGTGATCAGGAAGTTATTGATGCCGCTAATGAGAATAATATTGCAATGATTTTTACCGGAGTGCGACACTTCAAGCATTGATGGACGAACTCTGGATTTACTGTGATATGTGTGAGGATGAAAGCCCGCATGAGATTCTTAAGAGTAGGACTTCTAACAAGCGTGGTTTCAGTTTTCAAGGCGTGGTTCAATGCAAAGAATGCGGTTCAAAAGGTCACGCCGAAATCAAAGAGGAACCGCCCCTTTCCTTGAAATTACGAATTTCGGATGATGACCAAACTCTAAACGGAAACCTAGATGTGGATAGGGGAGTTCTTCTGAAAGTTGGTCAGACACGCCCACATCCTGATGGCCTTTTTGTCATAACAAGCCTTGAACTTGAAGGCAGACGACCGACTGAGGTTTTTTCACAAGAGATGCCTATTGTTTGGGCTAAAAGAGCAACCCATGCCAAGGTTCGTTTTGCTATTCATGAAGGTGAATCAACAGTTTCACTAAAACAGGAATTTGAGGCTCCAGAGGAATTTTATGTAGGTATGCCGTTAAAACTACAGGGGAGACGAACTAGGGTCAAGGCAATAAATTTGTTTGGAGGAAAATCAGTAAAAACTGCACATGCAATGGAGATTTCAAGAGTGACTTGCGTATATGAAAGAAAGAGAAAAGAAAGAAGTAATAGAAGCACTGGATGATGAGGAATCAGAGCATTTAGATGCTGAGGATGAAGAGCCAATAGACTTTGTACCAGAAGACAAGTCCAAACCAAAATTTATTTCACAAACCGATATTCTGCGAATACTTCTTTCAAAAGAAACTCTATACCACGTAATGGTTCTTTTGTTTTTGTTAGTTTTTTTTGGAGTACTTAGTTTTACTAAATCCGATTTGGCAATTAAATTGATTATATCTTTAGGTTACGGAGTAACTTTTGGATATTTTTTCACCGCTAATCTAAACAAATTTGAGGGTTTTAGCAAATTGTCAAGGACTAGAGACTTATCAAGCTTGATTATGCCAGGTCTAATATCTACATTTTTTGCAGTATTTATTTGGCTTGGCCTACATCACAGTATTTATGAAGAAAACGTAGAAAGATTCTTGAGTTTTGGTCTAATATTTATATTCATAATATGGCAGTTTGCACAGGCTTGGTGGATGAGAATACCATTTCGAGAATTTGCATTAAGGCGAATGGCCGGTTATTCTGAAGAAGGCACATCACAGTTAGGTTTGTTTAGCAATATTCTTTCCCCTCTTTTATGGGGAATATTCGGTTTTCTAATTTTTTCATTTGTCGCAGAAAATGTTTCCCAATTCTCAGATAATTTTGATACAACGTTTGTTATTTTCTGGTTTGTTATAATTTCTTTAATGGGAATTTCTACATTTTATCTTCTTAAACAAATGCATGGAGATTTCTGGTACAATCCCAAAGTTGCAAGTTTTTCAGCTTACTTTTCAATTGGTTATTGGGGATTTCTGGCTTACCATGCTGGCGTACTTCTGTATTCAATGTACAATAATCCTAGTTTTGTTTTCGATCTAATCTTTATGGTAATTACAATTGTTTTAGTGATATACTCTCTCTCATTTCAGGCTTTACGTACGGAAGTTAGACGCGAACATCTGAAGGATACAAATCACTATATGGGAAAGGCTGGGCATTTCATCAGTAAAGATAATGTTATTTTCTATGCAATTTCTTTTACAACAGCTTATGGGGCAAGCAATTTTTTCCTAGCAACCGCTGACACATCATTGATTGGTGGAATTCAAGGCGTGTCTAGAATTTCTCATTTGATAGTTATTCTTAGTGGGATTATAGTGATTTTAATTGTCAATTATAATTTGTTGACAGGGCGTGGTTTGATGACTGAAGGTTTTATTGAATCAATGCGTACCCCAAAGGATAATTAGTATATTCAAATTGTGAATCCAATGAATTGGCTAGGACTTCTCAGTTTAGGCGCTGCAAAGAATCCAGAACTAGCGCCTCATGCTTATTTGTTCTATCTTCTGGCATGGACTTTTTTTGTAGGGTTGTTTGTTCTATTTATATTTCCAATGATAGGTAAAACTTTAGGATTTATAGTAATAACAATATTGATATTTCTTTTTGTAGGACTAGTTTGGTATTTCCATGAAAAGGAGATTTTCGCGGACTAGTATCTATTTTCAGTTCTGTTTCCAAACCCTTTTTCGTTATTTATGAGCCTAGCCCAAGAGATTTGGAATTTGTAAAGAACAACTTCTTTGAGTGCTTTAGACAAAGCTTCATCATCTTTGATATACGGGAATCTTTTGAAGTATGCATTCCAGTATTTATCTTCAGCTTCGGTTACTGTACCCTTGATTTGCAATCCTTTGATAACGTCCCATTTTAGCCCATCTTCTTGTATGGTTGCAGCACATTTATTGTTATTTTCCAAGTTAGTTATGTGCTCTGATTTGGGGTTACTTACAAACAAAAGGGAGTTCAATTCTTTTATGGGTGCATAGAAAACAGCTGCAGCCCCAACATCCTTTTCACCACGAGTTGCTAAAGTCATTGTATTGTGATGTTTTATGAAGTTCTGAATATTATCCATTATCTACTTCACATTAGGCTTAAGTTTATAATATAGTCCGTGTGGCGCCTCATTCCCGTGGAGGTTTATTCACGTGACAACACATTACGACGTACCCGGAGAACACTTGGTTGGCGCGCTTGCTAACAGTCTTAAGAGCGTTGACGCTATCCAACCTCCAGATTGGTCCAACTTTGTAAAAACTTCAGTTCACAAAGAACAATCACCTTCTCAACCAGATTGGTGGTATTTTCGTACAGCTTCGGTCCTTAGGAAAATTGGAGTGAATGGCCCAATAGGTACGGAACGCTTGGCACGTCATTATTCAGGAACTAGAGATAGAGGTTCAAAACCTAATCGAAGTAGCAATGGCAGCCGTAAAGTACTTAGATTGATAATGCAACAACTTGAGATCGCTGGCTTTATAGAGAAATCTAAGAAGGGTGGTCGAGGATTAACCCCAAAAGGCCAGTCTGTCTTGGACAATACAGCCTTTGATGTCAAGAAGAAATTGGAAAAGGAGATGAGTTCCCTCAAGAAATACTAATGTCAAGCAGAAAAGTATATGGAAAGAAATTGCGTTTGAATCGATTGGTAAAACGCAATCGCCGTGTTCCAGCATGGGTCATCCAGAGAACCAATAGGAGATTCACTAACCATCCTAAACGTCATTTCTGGCGACGCGGTAAACTTCACAGGTGATATGAATGGCTGATGACGAACTAATGCAGGAGAGATTGTACACCATACCTCTACGCAAACTTCACAAAGTTTCTCGTTCACGAAGAGCCCCCGTTGCAATGCGAATGGTTGAAGATTTCATAACCAGACATATGAAACCAGAAAGAGATGGGGAGGTTTTGACAACCTCAGCAGATGCACGTAGTGGAAGTGGAGAGGAAAAGCAGCTCTTTATTGATCCACCTGTCAATCAATATATTTGGTCTCGAGGGATTGAAAAACCTCCCTCAAAGGTTAGAGTAAGAGCTTTGAAATTTGAAGACGGCAGTGTCGTAGTGCACCTAGCTGAATAACTCTATGGCTTTGCTCCAAAGGGATCTTTTCAATAGTCCATACTCAGGCGTTTTTTGTACAACAAACGACGTATTAACTTTAGTCCCACCAGGAATACCAAAAGATGATTTAGAGTCTATTTCAGAGGCACTAGGAACCAAGGTAGAGGTAATCACTATAGGTGGTAGTCGTGTTGTAGGTACCCTTGTGGCCATGAACAGCAAGGGTATTTTGGTTTCAAACTTAGCAACATCAAGAGAAGCTAAGAAATTAGAAAAAATAATCTCAAACTTAGATTTACAATTAGGTGTTCTTCCTGAGCGCTCTAATGCAATAGGAAATAATTTTTTGGTCAATGATAATGGAGGATTCTGCAATGAAAGATTATCTGCCAGAACCAAAGAATTGGCGGAGAATGTTTTAGGCATAGATATAACCTCAAAATCATTGAATAATATGGACACTCTTGGTATGGTTGGCTGTGTGACAAATAAAGGAGGGCTTTGCCATCCCGATACATCAGCTCAGGAGCGCGAGATTATGGAAAAAGTTCTCGGCGTTTCTATCATGGAAGGGACAGTTAACTTTGGCATGCCTTTGGTTGGTGCGGGCATTGTAGCCTCGTCAAAAGGTGCAGTTTGTGGAAGACAGAGCACAGGTGTCGAACTAGGTCGTGTTGAGGAAGCCCTCAAACTTTTCTAATTTTAGAAAGAATACTAGTTACGGCTCCAATTTCCGCATCTAAACTAAGTTTGATTCCCTTACCAGTTATATCTAACTGGTGTTTTGAATCGGATTTTATTTTTTTAGTCATTTGATTTTGGTGTTCATCACATCCAAATATTAGTGCAATTCTTTCTTTGTCTGAAAGTTTTGCAATATAGACACTATCTCTTTCTTTGTTTTTCTCAGGTTTTGAAGTACAAACTATTGAAGTCCCAATGTTTTGTGGGAGTGGCAAATCAGTAATCTGGACTTTCCCATTTTTGGCTAATTCAATAAATTTTTGACCACCTTCTCCGATACTAGTCGAAGGAGCTATTTTTTTAGCGAATTCAATAGGGGAATCACTAATTTCAAAATTGGATAAAGTAAGGTGAAAATTGTGTGCAATACATAGTGGTGCAACTCTAGCAATCCATCGTCGATGTATCTCGCTTAAATTGATACTTTTTTTAGTGTTTATGAGTACCAAGTTTATAGGTGGTGTCACTATGCTGTTAGGGGAGTCCCTTTTAAGGGGGTATATTCATACACTTTAGTACTGATTTGAGGGAAAAAATTTGGCAGAAGAAACTACTGATACTATTCTAAAAATTAGCCTAGAAAAGGAGATGAGAAAGTCATATCTAGATTATGCGATGTCTGTCATCGTAGGCCGTGCTTTGCCGGATGCTAGAGATGGTCTCAAGCCAGTCCACAGAAGAGTTCTTTTTGCAATGAAAGAGATGGGCTCAGGCTCACGTTCACCATACAAAAAATCAGCTAGAATTGTTGGAGACACCATGGGGAAGTATCATCCTCATGGAGATCAAGCAATTTATGATACTATGGTTCGTATGGCTCAGGATTTCTCTTTACGTTATCCTTTAGTGGATGGCCAAGGAAACTTTGGTTCAGTTGATGGAGACAAAGCTGCAGCTATGCGTTATACAGAATCCCGACTGTCTCCAATTTCAGATTCTGTATTAACGGATATAGATGAGGCTACAGTCGATTTCAGCGATAACTATGACGGCTCTCTACAAGAACCATCAGTTCTCCCAGGTCTGCTTCCAGGTCTTTTGGTCAATGGTTCGTCAGGTATAGCCGTAGGAATGGCTACCAATATGGCCCCACACAACCTGTCTGAAGTGATATCGGCATTGAATATGTTGATTGAGAATCCTAGAGTTGCCTTAGCTGAGATTATGACAGTCCTTCCAGGACCGGACTTTCCAACCGGTGGAACCATTATGGGGCGCAAGGGCGTTTTTGATGCCTATTCAGGGGGCCAGGGTTCTGTAAAAATACGTGGAAAAATAATAAATGAATCTGATGACAAGAACGAATATCTTATCGTTACTGAGATTCCCTTTTTGATTCAGAAAAACCGCCTTTTGGAAGACATCTCAAAGATGCTTCGCGATAAGAAAATAGAAGGAATTAGAGATATACGGGATGAATCCGATCAAAATGGAATGAGAGTTGTTTTTGAGTTAAAACGGGATGCCTCACCTATGATTGTTGAGAATCAATTGTATAAGAATTCTGTTCTAGAAACCACTTTTTCGATAAACAATGTAGCTTTGGTCAAAGGACAGCCAAAACGTATGAACTTGATTGAACTCCTTAAGGTTTATTTATCACACAGGAAGGAGATAGTCACAAGACGAACCAAATATAGGCTTGGTAAAGCCGAAGAAAGAGCACACATTGTCGAGGGTCTGTTATTGGCCATATCTAAGATGGATAAGGTCATAGCATTCATCAGGGGTGCTGCAGGGAGAGATGCAGTTATTGCAGGCCTTCAGAAGAAATTCTCATTGAGTAAGGTCCAGTCTAAAGCTATTGCAGATATGCGTCTTTACCAGTTATCTCAGCAGGATGCTGATGAACGCCGGAAAGAATTGGAAGAGCTCAAGAATACAATGGCCGAACTAAAAGCGATATTGAAGGATCCGGCAAAGGTATCATCGATTATTCAAGAGGAATTGCAACAATTAAATGAAAAATATGGGGATGAAAGAAGAACAATAATATCGGATTTTGATGGAGATTTGAATACAGAGGATTTAATTCCGCGTTCACAGGTCGTTGTGATGCGCACTTTAGAGGGGTACATCAAACGAGTTGGTTTGGATGAGTATCAGGCTCAGAACAGAGGAGGTAAAGGCAGAATAGGAATCAAGGCCAAAGAAGGAGATTTCCCAGTTGAGTTGTATTCTATGGGTTCACATGATCACATTTTGTTCTTTACAACTTCAGGCAGCATGTATTTTCTTAAGGCATGGCAAATTCCAGATGTATCTCGTTATTCTAAGGGTACACCTATAGTTCAATTGCTTCAAAAATTAGATGAAGGGCGAAAGGAAA
>CAZMPT010000012.1:9086-17970 GCA_964568285.1 uncultured archaeon
GGCGGAATGGCTAATCGTTTTTCTGAGGGCGAAATAAGAATAGTGGGCCGTAATGGACAAGGTGTAATCGGCATGCGCCTCAGAGACAAGGATGAGATTATTGGCATGTCTTTGGTAAATGATGAGGATGTTCTTCTAACTATAACTGAGAAAGGATATGGAAAAAGAGCTAATGCAAACAATTATAGATTAACAAGACGTGGAGCCAAAGGTGTTTTCAACATCAAAGTTGATGAAAAAAGTGGCAAAGTTGTAGCTACTATGACTCCGGGAGATGCTAATCAGATTCTAGCAACAACTTCGTCCGGAAAGGTAATTCGTACTAGTATAGAAAGCATAAGGCAAATTGCGCGTGTTGGCCGAGGAGTGAAGGTAATGTCAGTAGATAATGACGAAACAGTCGTAGCTGTAGCTCTACATGATGAAGAAGATGAGGAAAAGAATAGTGAATCTAATGGGAATGGACAGCAAGTATGTCCTGAGTGCAAAGCTGGAAAATTAGTTCTCGATGATGGCAAATATGTGTGTGGAACATGTGGATTGATTAAGGATGCGTGATTCGCCAGTCAAGGATATAGAGATTAATTCTAAAACTACGCTTTCAGAGCTTAGTTCACAATTTTCTGTAGCAGGTGGATTCGTTGCGTCAAAAGTGTCGACTGCAACATCCATCATTCAAGATATGCTCCGTGGTGGGTGTACTAAATTTCTATCTTTCCCAGCCGATATTATGGCAACTGGTACGCGTGGCCTAATTCGTCAATTTGTAGAGAACGACAATATCGATGTTCTGGTCACTACCTGTGGAACATTAGACCATGACATCGCTAGAGTTCTATCTGATTATTATCATGGTGATTTCATGATGGATGATCAGCAATTGAGGAAAGAGGGAGTTAATCGTTTAGGTAATGTCCTCGTTCCTGATGATTCCTATGGAATACCTATTGAGAATTGGATGCAGCCTATACTATCTGAACTTTATGAGAAGGAAAAACGATGGGCTCCTTGGAGAATCTGGAATGAACTTGGCCTTAGATTGGCAGAGGAAGACAGAGGTTCAGAATCATTGTTAGCAGTTTGTGCTAAAAAAGGAATCAAGATTTTTGTCCCTGGTCCAACAGATGGTGCAGTTGGGTCTCAGCTTTGGATGTTCTGGCAGACACACAAGGATTTCACTTTAGACGTTCTGGCTGAAGAACATGAACTTTCAGACATAGTCCACGAAGCTCAATCCACGGGAGCAATAATGATAGGAGGAGGAATATCTAAACATCATACTATTTGGTGGAATCAATTTCGGGATGGATTAGATTATGCTGTTCAGGTTACTACAGCTCCAGAATGGGATGGTTCTCTTAGTGGAGCACGTGTTCGAGAGGCAGTTTCGTGGGGCAAAGTTCGACCTAGGGCTAGACGCATAACTGTTGAAGGAGACGCTACAGTTCTTCTTCCCTTGATTTTGGGTCCATTGTTATGAAGGCAATAGTTCGAGGAGTGCCCTCATCATACAAGAATGCCTTGGCGAAATATTTTGGAACAGGTCCTACAAGTTTAGCTGAAGCTAGATTACAACATTCGGCTTACGTCACAAAACTTCGAGAGTTAGGAGTTGAGGTAAAAGAAATAGAAGCCCATGAGGGCCATCCAGATTGTTGTTTTGTTGAGGATCATGCCGTGGTGGCTAGCGATTCAGCTTTGATTACGAAAGTTGGTCATGATAGTAGACTCGGCGAGAGTGATGCAGTTCAGAAGGCTTTAGGAGAAGACTTGAACCTTGTTTTCATGGATTCCGAAGGTAGAATGGATGGAGGAGACGTTCTTCAGTTTGGCAACCAATTCTTGGTTGGTAGTAGTAAAAGAACAAATCAGGCAGGAATTCAGTGTTTGAAGGAGTTTGTTGAATCTAGGGGCTTTAAATTACATGTTATTCAGGTTCCAAGCAATTCGCTTCATTTGATTTCAATTTGTACTTCACCCAGTCCAGGAGTCCTGTTAGCACCAGAAGGCTGGTTTCAGAAGTCTGATTTCCCATCTGATTCAGAAATCTTGTGGGTTCCTAGTGATGAAGCCTATGCAGCCAATGTAATACCATTCGGCTCAGAAGTCATGGTTGCTGCAGGCTATCCCCAAACATCTAGATTATTAGAGGACCAAGGCTTGAATTTACACACAATGGATATGTCTCAATTCAGAGCAGCCGACGGCTCACTCACATGTCTTTCAGTACTATACAAATAACTAAAATTCTTAATACAATACCCTAGTTGTTTGCGTCTTGTGACCATAATTGACAGTCCAGCAGACATACAGAGCGCATCTGGGAAATTAGGAATATTGATGCCTGGTCTTGGGGCCGTGAGTACAACTTTCATTGCTGGAACAATAGCTATCCGTAAGGGAATATCTGAGCCAATAGGTTCGTTAACCCAGATGGGTTCATTGCGATTGGGCAAAAGAAATGAAAATCGGGAAGTAAATATCAACGATTTTGTTCCTTTGTCTAGCCTTGATGATTTAGTATTTGGAGGCTGGGATATATTCGAAGATGATTGTTATGAGGCTGCGGTCAAAGCTGGAGTGATTGACGTCAATCTTTTGGATCAAATAAAATCCGAATTGTCTTCCATAAAACCCATGAAGGCAGTTTTCGACAAGAAGTTTGTCAAGAAACTGGATGGCAAATATGTTAAATCAGTTAAAGGACATAGAGAACGTATAGATGCACTGAGGCAAGACATTCGAGATTTCAAAAAAGAGAATGATGTTGCTCGGGTGGTAATGATTTGGTGTGGCAGTACTGAAGTATACCAGAAACCGGACGGTGCGTTTTACGATTCACTTAATTCATTTGAAAAGGCCCTAGACTCAAATAATCAATCTATCGCTCCTTCCGTTTTGTATGCTTACGCAGCTATGATGGAAGGTGTTCCCTATGCTAATGGTGCACCTAATCTGTCTGTTGACTTCAATGCAATGTATTCACTTGCATCTGAAAAGCAGGTTCCAATTGCCGGGAAGGATTTCAAGACAGGGCAGACCCTTATGAAAACGATTCTAGCACCTGGTTTCAAAGCTCGAAGAATAGGTATAGATGGCTGGTTCTCAACTAATATCCTTGGTAATAGAGATGGTGAAGTTTTGGACGATCCTGATTCTTTCAAGACCAAGGAAGTTTCTAAATTAGGAGTACTAGAACAAATTCTAGAGCCTGAGAAATATCCTGAATTATATGGTGATTTGTATCACAAAGTAAGGATAAACTATTATCCACCTAGAGGAGACAACAAGGAAGGTTGGGACAATATTGATATCAAAGGATGGCTGGGATATCCTATGCAGATTAAGGTTGATTTTCTATGCCGAGATTCTATTCTAGCAGCCCCGATTGTTCTTGACTTAGCTCTTTTCCTCGATTTGGCTGGAAGAGCTGGAATGCATGGTATTCAAGAATGGCTCTCATTTTACTTCAAGTCCCCAATGTGCAATCCCGATCTCTATCCAATGCACGATCTTTTTGCTCAGAAAGTTAAACTAGAGAATACTCTTCGACATTTGATGGGTGAGACACTGATAACCCACCTTGGTCTGGATTACTATTACGAGGAATAATGAAAGCAGTCGTGGTCACAAAGTATGGAGGACCGGACAATATGGAACTCCAAGACCTTTCAACACCTTCTTCAGGACCCGGAGAAGTTTGTATCAGAGTTTCCAGAGCCGGTATCAATTTTGCAGATATTTTATCACGAATGGGTCTCTACCCAGGGGCCCCTAAGCCTCCTTTCACACCTGGAATGGAAGTTTCAGGAACAATACATGAGATAGGGCCAGATGTAGAAGGATTTGAGGTAGGAGATAGAGTTGTTGGTTCAGGTACTAAAGGTGGCTATGCCACACATACCATAGCAAAAACCGATGGTGTTTTCAAAATTCCTGAAGAGATAAGTTTTGACGTAGCAGCAGCCTTTCCTGCAGTTTATCTTACATCATACTTGATGATTATCCACCCAGGAGCTTTACAGAAGAATGAATCCATTTTGATTCATGGTGCCGCTGGAGGCGTGGGTTTGGCCTCGATTGAGCTAGCGAAAATTGCAGGAGCCAAAACAATTTTTGGTACTTGCTCACCAACTAAACATGATTTTATTCAAGAAAAAGGTGTTTTACCAGTAGATCGCGATAATTTTTTAGCAGGAATAATGGAATGGACAGAAGGTAAGGGCGTCGATTTGGTTTTGGATCCCATTGGTGGTGAACACCTGATGCAATCCTATCGTTGCTTAGGATCTGGGGGACGTGTTTGTTCATTTGGGATATCAGATATGGCACCAGGTAAGAGTAGAAGCCATTGGAAGCGTTTCAAATCTTGGATGACTTTTCCTAAGTTCGATCCACTAAAGATGATGACTAGTAACCGAGGAGTCTTTGGAATACACTTGGGACGTTGGAAAAATTGGGATAAACTTGACAAAGCAAGAAAGGATTTGATGAAATGGATAGACCAAGGAAAGATAAATCCTCATGTAGACAAGGTTTTCCCTTCGGAAAAGGCTGCAGAGGCACATCACTATATTCAGGATCGGAAGAACATAGGCAAAGTACTTCTGAGTTTTGATTAGTTCCAAACTTCTTTTGGCATTGCTTTAAAGTGGGGACACAATTAGCACAGTAATGTCCGATATTAATGTGAAGTTGAAGCATAATCCAGAGGATGCTAATACACTTTTCAAGATTCTTTTTGCATCAATTAAGATAGGAGAACCTGCTTCTAAGAGAAAGATTGCAGATGTTGCAGACATCTCTTCGCAACTGGTAGACTATCATATTGATAAATTGGTGAAAACAGGTCAATTGATAATCGTAGACTCCAAGTATATGGCCCAGAAGGCGTTTTTGGATAAGAGCATATACAAATTTTTGAAAGATAAAGTGATAACTCAAGAGTTGGTTGATAATGTTGCGTTCAAACTGGACTTCACCCAAGCCGAGGTTCAGGATCATGCAGTTCTCGAGGAATCAATCATAACTTTGCTGAAACTTTTCACTATAGAATTAAAGGGAAAGTGATTTTTACCAAAAAATTTTTTTTGGCACTGTTTTATATACTACGGAGCCAAATTTTCACTATGCGCAGAAGGCATATGTTAGGAGAGCACGAGAAGACCCTTTGCGGTTGGGCCCTTACAAGTGGCGAACTATCACAGATGAAAAGAATGGAAAACAGATACGTTAACTGCAAGCGTTGTCTGGATAAGATGATGGAATTGCCAAAGCCTCTGAATAGCAAAAAGATAAGCAGAGGAAATCCTACCAATGGCTAAAAAGATTGACTTATTTGGTAAAACATTCAATACGCCGAGGACGATGTTAGATGTTTCCTCATCTGGACCTGAACCTTTCGGCGGTATTCCTTCTGGCGTTTTTGCAGTTTTTGCAGTTATTATTCTTGGTATTTCTATAGTTTCTTATCTTCCTAGTGAAGAAACACCTCAAGATACTGGTCTTACACAATCACAATCTACCTATCTTGAAAGTATTCTCTCAGATAGATCGCGCAGTTCACCAACATTGTCTACATACGATTCCTGTGGTTATCTTGAAATTGATTTGAAGGAACATCTCAAGGAGGAAATGCGTGTGAATCTGGGAACAGGTTCGTACTACTATGGTGGTTGGGGAATGGTAGATGATATGATGCTGGTCGAGGAAGCCGAGATGGCAATGGATAGTGATGGTGGCATGGAATCAGCTCCAAACACAGGATCATCAGACAAGAGTTCATCTGGAGGCCAAGAAGGAGTTGATTTTTCAGGAACTAATAATCAGGAAGAAGGTGTAGACGAGGCAGACTTTGTCAAGACAGATGGTTCTTACATTTATCTTGTTAATCAAGGATATAATGATTGGGGAGTTTACCCATCAGGTAAGGTACACATTCTTGAGATTCCAGAAGTAGGTGATGTTTCCTATTTGTCCAATATTTCAATTGAAGGATATCCTAGTGAGATGCTTCTAGTAGACAATAAGGCTGTGGTTTATTCAAATGTGTACATCTATAGTTATTACGAGGAAAAACATGCTCTTGATGATGTAGTGAAGACTGAATTTAAGAGAGAAACAAAATCTGCAGTATCTACTCCGGCGAGTGGAGTTTCAGTGGAATCATCTGACTCTTCTAGTGAAGACAAAGAAGATACTTCAGACGAGGAGAAAGAAGAATCCTCAGATGAAAAGGAAGAAGCAAAAGAAGATTCTGACACTGATTCTACTGGCATTGAGGAGGAATACATAGATTATGAATATTATTACCGAACAACTTCATTCACAAAAATCACAGTGTTGGATTTGACCAACAAAAGTTCACCACAAGTAACTAGAGAACTCTACATTGAGGGCAATTATCAGACTGCCAGAGAATCAGGAGGTACCGTTCGGATGGTCTCTTATGGCTGGATGGATGTTTATGGATTAAAAACATGGTTAGATTTCTCAGATTACAACACATATTGGCAGCTTGATTGGGATAGTTCCAAAAGAGAGCAAATCTGGATGGAAGTAATGAATGAAACAATTGAATATAACGACAAGATTATTGATAGTACACCTTTAGACAATCTAATCCCTCGCATTTATGAAAAATCTGGTTCTAACATAACTACACATAAGTATTCAGAGTCAGGTGAAGGTAATTGCCAAGATTTCGCTGCAGCCTCTGATGGTGCTGGCCAAGGCGTTACATCAATCTTGACACTTGATTTGTTAGAGGACACCTTCAGTTTCAATGCAGATCATATTCTGAGCAACTGGGCCACAGTCTATGCTTCAGGAAATGTAATGGTAATGGCAGAATCGGCTTGGGATTCCTGGTGGTTCTGGGGTGATGAGGAAAGTGAATATAATGAAATGACCAATCTTCATGTATTTGACATTTCTAGTCCAGGGCAGACAGATTATATTGCAAGTGGACGAATAAATGGAACTATTCAAGATCAATTTTCATTGTCAGAGTACAACGGAAACATACGTATTTGCTCCACAACAGGTCAGTGGGGTAGATGGTGGATGGATGATCCTGAACCTATGCTAAGCCATGTCTTTGTTCTAGGACTAAATGGAGAAGGAACTGAATATGAGGTAATAGGCCACATAGGCGGCATCGCAGAAGACGAACGCATATGGTCAGCCCGTTTTGTTGGCGAAAAGGCATATCTTGTGACTTTTAGGAATATAGATCCGCTCTGGACTATAGACCTAAGTGAACCTACAAATCCTAGAATTATAGGAGAGTTGAAGGTTCCTGGTGTTTCCACTTATATTCACCCGATGGGAGATGATCACCTTCTAACAATAGGCATTGCAGGAGATGATGACGGCTTAGAATGGGGAGTCACTCAAATCTCAATATTTGATGTCAGTGACTTTTCTAATCCAATATTGGCAAGTTCACTAAGATTGACACCCACATCGGGAGAAGATGATGGCTGGTCATATTCTTACAGTGAGGCAACTTATGAGCACAAGGCATTCCAGTATTGGGAAGCTGACGGTCTTTTAGCAATTCCAATGTCTACTCAAAGGTACTATTCAGATATCAAGGAGATAGATGGTAGATTGTATTATTCAAGTGGTTATGAGTACATATCTAAATTGATGCTAATAAACGCAAAACCTGGAGAAGAACTTGAGATTTACAATGAGGTAGATCATTCTTCATTCTATAACTCCAGTTATTGGTGGGACAATTCAGATGTTAGACGTAGTATATTCATGGGTGGAGGAGATTACATCTATGCCATCAGTGAGAAAGGTGTTACTGCCCACAATGTGGATACAATGGAGAGAACTGGTTTCGTAGAGTTACCTTCGGATAACAAGCCAAACTACGTGGATTATTACTATGAGGAGATTGTTGATGCAGTTGAAGTCGAGAGGGAAGAAGAGGGTGAAGATTCTGATGAAGAGGAACGCGAATCAGATTCTGATGAGGGTGAATCAGATTCCGGAGAAGAATCACCACCTCCTGAAGAAGACTGACTTACCTAAAGCCTAAATAATCACTGAATTTGGCTGAACAATATGATTCAGTTGACGAATTTACAGAGGTATTACGTTATGGCCTCTGAAACGATTAAGGCATTAGATGGTATCAATCTTAACATTCCTGCGGGAGAGAGAGTAGTATTGTTGGGCCCTTCTGGTTCTGGGAAGACAACTTTACTGAATTGCATATCTGGCCTAGATACGCCTACAGGAGGTACGTATTCGTTTGACGGCAATCCCGTAATAGGCAGTAGTGAGGACCTTACTACATTTCGTAGAAAGAATGTAGGTTATGTCTTTCAATTTTTCAATCTACTTCAGGATCTGACAGTACTAGAAAATGTTCTCCTAATCCAAGAACTTTCAGGTCAGCGTGATATAGGACGTGCCAAAGAAGTCCTAACTCTAGTGGGATTGAAGGATGAGATGAATCGCTTTCCTTCTGAGATTAGTGGCGGTCAGCAACAACGTGTTGCAATTGCCAGAAGCATAGCCAAAAATCCTAAATTGCTTTTAGGAGATGAGTTAACTGGAAATTTAGATACTGAGACCTCTGTCAGGGTAATGGAAGTTTTGATTGAGGCTTGTAAAAAAGAAAGTATAACGATGATTATGGTCACGCATGACGAATCATTGTCAAAATATGGGACTCGCGTTATTCGTCTTGATAGTGGCAAAGTAAAGTCAGATGAGCAGGTAAAATCAGATTAATGTCTTCTCTTCTGACCAAAAGATTAGCCCGTAGCCTTTGGAGAACCAAAATACGATTAGTTGCAGTGATATTTATGGTAGTTATAGGTGTTTTAGGAGGAATTTCAATGGGAGGTTATGCAACTAATGT